>CAZSKE010000031.1:0-11521 GCA_964607325.1 uncultured bacterium
AAACGGCGCCCGAAGCCCCCAGGTCGAACTTCACGCCGATCCGCTTGACGTCGGTGGCGTCGCCACCGCTCCAGGTGGGCTGGAAGGTGATTTGCTTCCACCCGCCCAGGGTGGCGTTGCTCCAGCTCATGCCCTCGTAGGTCCAGCCGGCTCCGCTTTGCACGAAGAGCATCGCGGCGGGCCAGCCGTCCGAAATACCGGCGTCCATCCACACCCAGGCGCGAATCATCTTGCCGGTGAGGTTCTGGGGGACGGCGAAGTCGTATCGGATCATTTCGGATTGATTCTGGGCCGTGAAGGGAACACTCGCGTTCACCGCGCCGTCGGCGCCGCCGTGGCCCGCCGAAACCCAGCTGGTCACGACACCGGCGTCCAGCGTGCCGTCACCCGGGTGGTCCGACCAGCCCTCGACGCAGGATTCGAAACCCCAAGGCGTCCCGTTATCCACGCACCCCACGGTCGCGGAAGGAGTCGCGGTGTGGGTGTCGGCGGGCGGAAGCGTGGCGGTCGAAGTGGCGGTGTGGGCGGGAGGCGCGGTGTCCGTGCTTGTCGCGGTGTGAGGCGGAAGGGTCGCGGTAGCGGTGGCCGTGTCACTCGAGGTCGTGGTCAACGTCGCGGTGTGGGTGGCCGATGGAGCGACGGTCTGGGTTGTCGTGGCGCTCGTGGTGGGGGTCATGGTCGCGGTGTTGGCGGCGACCACCGGGGCGGGCTCGGGAGCGATCGGCGCCTTATCCTTCTTCTTGCAACCCACGGCGACGATCCCGACGGATAAAGCCAAAACCAGAGAGCACAGGCCGATCCAACGTTTCATGTTTTCCCTCGACAGGTTTATTTCAGGGACCAGGATCCACAAACGTAGAGGCAAATTTTAAGCCTCCCGCCATCGCTCTTTCAATTATTAAAGCGTTCTTTCGGGAGATCGGGTTAACCCATTAACCCTTATAGGATGGGGAAATATCAGCGCGTGGGTTTGCCGGTGGAGGCCCGGACGATCAATTCCACCGGGGCCAACTCGCACTTCACCAACTTGTCCTTGGATTCGACCATTTCGATGATCCGCTCGGCCGCCACACGCCCCATGTGCTCCTTGGCCACGGAGATGGTCGTCAAGGGGATCAACGTGTAGTTGGACATGATGATGTTGTCGAACCCCATCACGCTCAGGTCCCCTGGCACCGAACGGCCCGCCTCGATCGCGGCGCGGATCACGCCCGCCGCCATCTCGTCGTTGACCGTGAACACCGCCAGGGGTTTGCGCGCCTTCTTGATCATTTCCACGGAATGCTCGTAAGCCGCGGTGAAAGACAGGTTTTCGCAATCCACGATCGAGTAATTCGTCGGCCGCAACCCCGCGTCCTCGAGTCCCAGGACGAAACCCTCCTCGCGTTCCCGGATACTGGGCCGCTTGTCTTTGCCTCCCGCGGTCAACATCGCCAGGTTGCGGTGTCCCAGCCGGGTCAAATGCTCCGCGGCCAGCGCGCCGCCCCGTTTGTTGTCGATGTGAACGGTATTGACGCCCTCGATATGGGGGTAATTGTCGAGCAGGACCACCGGGATGCGCTTGTCCAGAAGGTCGGACACCATGCGGGGCTCCACGCGGCCCACCAGGATCACGCCGTCGGTGTTCTTCTCGCGCACGAACTTGGGAAGCGAGGGCGGACCTTGGTACGCCCCCTCCAGGTACGCGAACATCAGGTTGAAGGGTTTGCCCGCGATGGTGCGCGCGATGCCCTCCATCGCGAAGGAATAGAAGGGGTTGATGAAGGTGTGTTCGCCGGAGCCGAACACCACGCCGATGTTGCGGGTCCGCTTGCCCGCCAATCCCGCGGCCATGGCGCTCGGATGGTAATCCAGCGCGCGGGCGGCCTCGAAAACCTTCTTGCGGACTTCGGGGCTGATGGCCACGCCGGGCCGGTTGTTGAGGACGAAGGAGACCGTGGTGATGGAGACGCCGACGCGCTTGGCGACATCCTTGATGGTGGCGTGATCGGACATGAGATGGGGCGCCCCTTCGTTCAGTGAACGGCGGAATTCAAATATTAAAACGTTTTCGGAACGGATTAAAGTAAAACTTTACTAAAACCGTCGCCCGTCATCCTCGGTCAGCTTACGGCGACCCGTTAAAATTCACGCCTTCTCTCCGCCTTGGCCGACGACGCTTTCAACGCCTGCCTGCCGTGAGGCCCGGCGCCCGGTCGGTGCGGAAGGGGGAAATCGGCAAACCGGCGCGCGTGAACAACGAGACCTCGGGGTCGTCGCCCCACGCGTAACGGACCGTCACGGGTTTTTTCACTTTCGGACTCCAAACAATCACGGTGCTTCCCTCCAGCCGCGCCTGGGCCGACTCGTATTTCCCGTCCTCCCCGGCCACCTCGAAACCCCTCAAGCGCCCCCCCCGGACCCGCAAGCCCCCTTCCACGTTCTTGAATTTGACCCGGACTCGCGATCCCGTGACCCGCAGTCCACCGAACAGGGGCGTAAGGGCCCCCGCGCGACCGTAGGCCGTCCTCAAGGCCGCCAAGGCCAGCCGGTCCCCCACCGGTTCCTTCCGCGCGGGATGGATGTTGGTGGGTTCCCCCAGGTCGATCGTGGTGACGACCGCCGTGTCCGGCAGTTCCAGGGCCGCCAGTTGGGCCTCGCGCAGTTCGGCCCAGGCGTTCTTTTCGTCCGCGTTTTCGGGGCGAAAGTTCGGAAGCTGGACGGCCAGGAAGCAGAATTGAGGATTCTTCCAGGCCGACCGCCAATCCTCGATCAAGGCCTTCAAGAGAGACGCGTATTGTTCCGCCCGGGACGCGTTGCTTTCGCCTTGGTACCAGATCGCGCCCCGCATGGGATAGCGGGTCCAGGGAGCCACCATGCCGTTGAACATGGCGCTCGGAAGGGCCGGCAAGCCCCCCATGACCGCCTGGAACTGGATGTTGACGATCTCGCCGGGCGTGAAAGGCCGCGGCGCGCCCCAACCCGCCTGCTTGAAGTCCGAGATCCTCGCCCGCACCGTCTGCCAGGAATCCTTCAAGGTGATCGGTTGGGAACAAGGGTAGTCGTAATCGCGGATCGAGGGCTGGGTGAGTTCCAGCTTGAACACGCCCCTTCCCTTCACCCGCAGTTCCACGGCCTCATAGGGAGTCAGGTCGTCGCTTTCTCCCCCGTTCAACGGCGTTCCGGTCCCGCCCCAGGCCGCGGCCTGGAAGCGACCCTGATACACCCCAACTTTTCCCCCGCCGGGTCCCCGACCCGCCCATCGGAAGGAAGCCGTGGAGCCCGGCTTGGCCCAGGCGTTCCACTCCCCGTCCCCGATGGAACGCGCGGATTCAGATTCGTCCTTGGGGATGAGCTTCATGTCGGTGAATTCGAGCTTCACGTCGGAGCCGTCCACGTACGCCTTGCGCTCTTTTTCGGGGATGTCCTTCCAGCGTGTCAGGATCGGCCGCAGATCCTCGTGATCCGAAAGCGCCTTCTCGCTCATCCAGCTCTCGCCGGAGGATCCACCCCAAGCCGCGCACACGATTCCCACGGGCGTCTTCAGGTCGGCCATGAGCCGCTTGCCGAAGTAATAACCGATCGCCGAGAAATTCCTCGCGGTCTCCGGGCTCGAGACCTGCCAGGCCCCGTCCGCTTCCCCGACGGGTTTCGAGCCCAAAACCTGCTTCTGGGTGAAAAACCGGAGACGAGGCAAATCGGCGCGTTTCAACTCGCGATCAGGGTCCTTGCTGGAATTGAGCACCCACTCCATGTTCGATTGGCCCGAGGCGAACCACACCTCACCCACGAGAATGTCGGTCAGGGTCTTCGTCTGCCCGGCGGCGGTGACGGTCAACTCGTGCGGTCCGCCCGCGCTCAAGGGCCCGATCGTGACCGACCAAACGCCCTTCGAATCGGCGCGGGTCATGACGGCTTGGCCGCCCAGCTCGACCGCCACCGCGGCCTTCGCGGGCGCCTGGCCGTGGATTTCCAGCGGGGTGTCCCTCTGGAGCACCATGTGGTCGCCGAACACCGTGGCCAATCGCAGGCCGGGTTTTTCGCCCGCCAGGGCCGACGCCGCCACGCCGATCAACAACGCCATCCAAAGGTTCCTCATGCCGGCCTCCCTGTTTGCGCGATGTCCAACCTCTCGCTCGCCCCTCCAACCACCTCTCGCTCATCTTTCCTCATGGCCTTCACCCTCCGCCATCCGCTGGTTTTTTAAAACGTCGGCGGTGGGTAAGTGGCCAGCGCGCGGCCCCGGGAGTCGAACACCCCCATGAAAACCCTCCCGGCGGGCAACGAAAGCGCGGCGGTAAACCCGAACTTGCCGTCGCGGACGCGCGCCCGAACGTCGCGAACCCCCTCGTTATAAGCGATGACCAGCGTCGTTTTGGCGTAATGCCTTGGAATCACCGTCACTTCCATCGGGCCCGCCCCTTGAACGCGGCAAAGCGGCTTCACCCCCGGCAGGTTCAGGAGCGATCGGTAATACTCGACCACCGTCGCCCGGTCGTCACAGGCCTCCACCGGCACCGGCTGGTACAACAACCGCGCCCTTCCCTTCCGGAAGGAATGGATCCGCGCGGGCAATCCGTGGTCCTTGTCCACCGTGTTGGGGCGACCCTGGGTGTAGAGCGCCGTAAGGTTTTTGCCTTTCAACGACACCGTCTCCACGCCCGCGACCTCGCCACGCCGTTCCCGCACCCCGAAGGCCGACAATCCCTCGTGGGGCCGGCCGTATCCGTCCTGCGCGACCGGCCCGGACACCACCCAGATTCGCCCTTGGGCGGCGCGAACCCATCCGGCCAGGGCCCGGGGGTCCACGCGGTGGACGGAGGGAAAAAGCACGGCCTTCTCCCCGGTCAGACGGTCGAACTCCCACTCCCCCAGGGTGTGGTATGGAAGCGACAGGGCCGCGAGGGCCCGGTGGGCGGCGCGCTGGGAAAAATCCGCGTGGGAGCGATGGGACCAGTTTCCTGAATGCGATTGCACCACGGCCAGGGGCGCCTCGTCCGGTTCCCCTTGCAGGAACTCCCCCGCTTTCCTAAAAAACCCGCCGAAGGCCGCCAACACCTCGGCCTCGGGACGGGCCGTCCCATCGGGACGCCAAGCCCCGATCTCGACCTCGTTCCGCTCGTTCATGTAGGGGTTGACGTTCCAACACCACTGGAGAAACCCCGCCCCGCCCATGAAGGACGCCGCCAGCTTCCGCTCGAAAACGCGACCCGCCTCGGCCTCGTCGCGGCGCTTGGCGCGCGAGAGGTTGTCGGTGAACATCACGCCGGTCTCCTGTGTCAGAAGGGGCTTTCCCTTGACCGCGGGCGCTTTCACGGAAAACAGCAGGTCCTCGTTCTCCCACCAAGCGTGCGTGCAGGCCATGTCGAGCGGGGCGTGAAAACGGTGGTTGCAGGGCCGCTTGCCACAGGCCCCGCCCAGGTCCTGCCCCACGCTCAACAATTGCGCGGTGCACTCCCGCAGGACGGCCGCGTGACCCGCCACCCATCCCGCGAAAACGCCCTGGGCGTATTTCTGGAAATCAAAAGCGCGTCCGGAACGGATCACCCCCGCCGAAGGCGTGATGGCCTCGTTGAAATCCAACTCCTCGGGGAGCGCGACCGCCTCCCAGGAAGGGACCTCGGCCGGCGTCACATTCCAGGATTCCCGCAAGGCGTCCAAACTCGCGTGTTCCTTCTTGAGGAAATCCCGGAACGCGTCTGTTTCAAGATTTCCCGGCATGGGACGGACGGTCCAAAGACGCTTGGGGTTGTTGATCGAGGGCTCGTTGATGAAATCCCACGCGAGCGAGGGAATCCGGGCGTAGCGGCGCGTGAAGGCCAGCATGAATTCCCGTTGGGCCGACAAGGCCCGGGGATCCAGGTAGGGGTGGGCGGAAGGCCAAGCGTCGGGGATGAAGGAGAAAAAATTGAAGATGACCGGGAGCCGGTGGCGGATCGCGCAAAGCGTGAAAGCGTCGAAAGCGCGAAGCGCGTCGATCCGGGCGCGGCCCGGGTCCAGCATCACCTGGCGGTGCATGGCCCAGAGGCCCGTGCGCAGGAGGTTCACGCCGTCCCCCTCCATCCTCGCCATGTCCCGGTCCCAAACCGCCGGGTTGGGATGCGTGAGGAACTTGCGCGACACGTCGCCCGCCATGTAAGTGGTGCCCACGACCGGAAGGTCCTTCCCGTCGAGCGTCAGCCGGGAGCCCTCGACTCCCAACCGGGGCGCCGATTTCACGAGGCTTTCGTCCCAACCCCAAAAACCCTGGGGCGAGACCCGGGCCAAGCGCCCATCCACGGACACGCGCGTTTCCAGGAAGTACAATCCGGGTTCCACGGCGATCGGCGCCGTCAGGCTCGCGTGTTGGGACGCCTCTCCCAAAGTCGTCTCGTAAGCCCCGTCCCGCACCTTCTCGCCCTCGAGGGAAAGGGCCCATTCCATCCTGACCTTGCGTTTCCAACGGCGGTGACCCCGAACCCACACGGACAAGTCAACCTGGTCCCCGGGCGAGTAACAAGCCAGGGCTGGGCGGATCTCCGCCTCCAAGGCCCCCAAGGAAGCGCAAGCGGCCAGGCGCGCCGCGGTGGCGTCCTCGCGGGGGCCCCAACCATCGAACCGGGAGGCCGCGAACACCCATCGTCCGCCCGCGAAACGCCCTTGACGGCATTCCACCATCGAGGCGGGGCAACCGACCGGCCGCCCGCGCTTGTCCTCCCCCCAAAGCAGGGGGACCAACGAGCGATCCATCGGGCCCGTGGATCCGTCACGATCCTCCTCGTTCATGTCGGTCAAACGGACCATGGGGGAATGCGATTCCATCGGAGGGAGCTCGACGCCCGTCAGCCAGGGTTCCTCGGGATTGGCGCGAGTTCGTTCGCAACGTCCCTTCGGGACGGCGTTCCATTGCTCGACTCCGAGGGACTGGTGATACGCCGTCTGCGGGCCCTCCACGCGCCAGACGTCGCCCTCCCGCCGCGCGGGTCGCTCGAAGGGGCGCCCCCCCAGCGTCAGAAGATTGCCCCCCTCCTCGAGATACCGCAGAAGCGGAACCCAGGATTCCTTCGGGAAAGCGGAACCGTAAGGCAGGACCAGGAGCCGGACCTTGTCCGCCGAAAGCGATCTCAAACCCTCCGTGCCCCAGGTCGTGACCGGGCCCACGGAGGACAAGGCGCGCCGCAACGAGGGAAGGCGGACGGGGCAGGAATCCAGGGTGGGAAACTTTTCTTCGGCGAACAATACGATCATGGTGGCGTGTCTTTCCAATGAGGACTTAGGAACGCGCACTTGGGAATGGAAGCCCGGGGGACCTCCCCCGGGCGGAGGCCCGGGTGGTTGACACGCCCTTCCTCATTCCTCACGGCTCATTCCTGACGGGTGGAAGCATCCGCCCTCCGCGGTCTTTTCACTTCTTGGGCGGGTAGAACTTGGAATTGACTTCCCTCGCGGCATCCACCATGGCTTGTTCCGCCGTGATGTCGCCGTTCCAAACCCTGTCCAGCTTGGGGCCCACGGTTCCGTAGGACCATTCATCGGTGCGGGAATCGAAGGGTTTGAAGGTCCCGTCCTTCACGGCCGTCAGCAGGAACTTCTTGGAGGCGGGTTTCTGGTCGTCGAGGAAATCCTTCGAGGCCGCCACGCTCCGGAGGGCCGGCTGGGCCAAGCCCGTGCGCGCCATACTGCGCTGGCCCGATTGCGCCGCGAGAAATCGCACCAGCTCGTAGGCCAGTTCGGGGTTTGGGGAGGTCTTCACGATGCCGTAACCGGCCGCGCTCACCGGATACCCCGCCTTGCCGCCGGGTCCCCTCGGGAAAGGCGCCACGTCCCAGTCGAAATCCGTGATCCGCCGGAACTGCGGCACCTTCCAGATGCCGCCGTGGAACATGGCCGCGGTGCCGTTCATGAACATGTCGGACGTTCCCATGCCGCCCATCGCGGTCATCGAGGACGGGGGGAGCATCACCTTGTGTTTGTACATGAGATCCGCGCGGAACTGCACGCCGGCCACGGCCGCGGGGGAATCCAGCACGCACCGCGTGGGTTTTTTCACGTTGTCCACCAGCCGGCCGCCGTGGTTCAGCACCCAGGCTTCCCAGATCGGCCAGTCGTCCACGAAACCCCAGCGAGTCACCTTGCCCGTGTCGTCCTTCTTCACCAGGGCCTTGGCGTACGCCAGAAACTCCGGGATGCCCCAGTTCTCCGGCGGCGGCTTCAAGCCCGCCTCGGCCAGGGCCTTCTTATTGTAATAAACCACGCAGATGGGGGCGATGTCCCTCGGGATGCCCAGAAGCTCCCCCTCCACGGTGTAACGATCCAAGGCCTCGGGATAGAAGTCCTTCAAATCGATGTCCGCGTCCTTTTCCGCCAGGGGCAGGAGGTTCAGGAAAATCTTGTTCTCGGCGAACTTGGGAAGCTGTTCGGCGTTGATGGCCATCACGTCGGGAGCCATGCCCGCGGAAAACTGGGTGAGGATCTTGGTGATGTAGTCGTTGAAGGGAATGCGGATGAACTCCACCTTCACCTTGGGATGGAGCTTCTGGAACTCGGCGACGGACGCCTGTTGGATCTTGGCTTCCTCGACGTCGCCCCAACCCGCCACCCGCAAGGTGACGCCCTTCCTCATGATCTTTTGACAGGCGGGCAACCCGGCCATCGTTAGAACGACTGCCGCCAACAGGGCCGACCGAAGATTCCCACGAAGCGACATAACGACCTCCTGGTGTTCAACAATTCCGTCACGCGATTCAGACCTCGCCAGGTCCCCCACACGGAGGGGCGCGTCAAAGAACCTCATGGTACCACAACCCGCTAAAACGATTTAACGGCCTTGTCCCTCCCTCCTCTCCGACCATACCGGGAAAAGCGGACGATTTCTCTCCCGCGGTCGAAAGCTCCAGGGTCCCATCGCTCGCGCAATAAAATTCGATGCTTGTCTACTGGGATTTTATGGCGAAGGCGTCGCGATCATCCGCGTCGCCCAGGCCAAGGCGATCAGAAGCAAGAACCCCCCCAGGAAATACCACGAAGTGGACGCCGAGGGCGGCGCGGGGTTCGACGCGCCCGGCGGCAGTTTTTCCTCCCGCAATAAACGCCCCAGGGCCATCAAAGACGCGATCAGGATCCACAACAGGACTCCCGAGGCGGTAAAAACGAGGAGAACCTCCTGCGGCCTCAGGAATTGTCCCAGGGTCGCGCCCCCGGATTTATTCAAAAGCAAGTCCGAATCCACCCACTTCGGGAATCGGGCGAACACGGCGGGAAAATACGCGAGGGTCAAGAAAACCGGCAGGCGCGCGGCCAAGGCGCCCGCGGCGTGACCCGCCGGGTAAATCGCCGGAGCCAACACGCTGAACAGGATGACCCACGGCACGATCCAAACCACGTACTGGGGATGCCACAAACGATCGAACAAGATCATTCCCATGACAGGCAGGGGGAGCAGGAGGAGCATCAGGCGGAACCGGAAGGGATCGCCCAGCGCGCCGGAAACGCGCGCGAAAACGGCGCGGGGCGAGGTCGGCCCTCGGCGGCGCCCGACCAAGCACAAACCCGTCAAAACCAGGATCCAAAGATATGTCGAGAACTTGCCCGCCGTGGAAGTCCGGCCCAGGAGGAAATCCAGGTTCATCTCCCTGAATTGGAGACAGCTTTTCAACAACGCGGGCCCCCACACCGCGTGCAGGACCAGAAGAACCGCCGCGGCGTAGGCCAGGGCCCCGTACACCGCCCCGCGCCTCCACTCCTTCCGCGAAAGGAAAAGCGCCAGGTAAGCCAGCGCCAGAGTCGCCGGAAAATTCTTCATGAGCGTTCCCGCGGCCAAGGAGAGAAACCCCAGGACGACCGGAACCGGGGAGGGCCCGCGGAGGAAAGCGGCAACGGCCAGCACGCAGAAAAAGGTGGGGATCACGTCGAACTGGCCCATGAAGAAGGTGATGAAGAGGAGGATCGGGGCCGTCAGCGAGAGCTCGGCCAATCCCGGCAGGGGTTTTCCGGAGGGCGTCAATCGCGCGACGAGACACGCCATCCCCAGATAGAACGGCAGGTACAAAAGCCTCATGAAGAAGCATTCCCCGGGCGAGAGCGGCAGGGACTGTTCCATCCCGTGGGCCGCCATGTACAGGTCCCAACCCGGGTGCTGGAACAACCCGAACAAGGCCCGCCCCGCCGCCATCCAAACCCCGAACACCCAGTAAGCGAGCGGCGGATACGGGATGTTGACGAGGTGTCCCTCTTGGACCCGCGCCACGGCCCCATACACATCCCAGGTGTCCGGGACGAAATGGGACACCCAAGCGATGTAAGCCGTATCGTTGTGGCACGAAAAGAAGGAGACCGCCGCCCCCAGGGCGGCCAGCGCCGAACCCAGAACCCAGGAGCGCCGGCATCCCATGAAACGCGCGGGGGCGGGACGCGTCGTCATCGGGGGGCCAACCATTTCCGGGACATCCCCACGGCCAGAAGCGCCGCCAAGGCCGCGAGACTCAAGAAAAGCCCCAGCCGGAACGAGGCGGGCTCATAGCGGAACGCGATCCGGTGCGGTCCCGGCTCCCGGACCGTCACGGCCATGAAAAGGCCGTAAGAGCGGAAGATGGCCCGGGGGTTCCCGTCCACCCAAGCCCTCCATCCCGGCGCGAAGGTCTCGTTGAAGGCCAAGAAACCCCTTCGCGTGAAATTCACCTCGAAATTCTGCCGGCACGGCGTGGGTCGACTTGACGCCACGGTGCTGTCGCCTCCCAGGAAACGGTGGATCCTGGCCGCGAGCCTGTCCGAAAGCGTGAACGCCGAGCTTCCAGGTTCCGAGAGCTTCCGGCCCGGCGCCCGCAGTCTCACGGCTTTTCCATCGGCGGCTTTCTCGGTGTAAATCGATTCCTCCAGGAAGGCGCCCGGGTCCATCAAAGCCATCAAGACGGCCGGGCGATCGGGGAATTCGCGCACGACATCCGCGCGCCATCCCTGCGGCATGGCGCCCGCGTTGCGAACCACGGCGGCCCCCTTCACCGTTTGTTGGGTCATGTATTTCGCGTAGGGCGGCTGTCGGGGAAGCACCAGAGTCTTCACGCCGGCGGCGTCCAGCAAACGCTCGTTCCCCACTCCACGCGCCAGGTACCGCTTGATGTTTTGGAAACCGTCCACGGTGTTGGACAAGTAACCGTTGGCGGAGCGGACGCCCCAAACGACGTTGGTGTTGGGGATCATCCAACGGGCGCTATAAGCGGTCGAATCCGTGAAGCTTCCCGGGCCGGGCGGGTAATAGTTCCCCGCCTCGCGAAGCGACACGAGCCGCGCTTCCCCGGCGGATTGGGCGATGTTGCGCGCGTCCCGCGCCACGTCGGGATTCCGGTACGGGTCCGGCACGAGGCTCACCAGGCGAAAAGGCACGAGGATCAAGTCCAACACCCAGAGCGCGGCCAGGATGCCGAGAAGCCCCCGCGCGCGGCGGCGTTTCGACGCCTCGAACCGGCCGAGGGCCGTCAGCGCGGCCGTGATCGCCGCGAAAACGAAAAACGGCGACGCCTTGGCGGGCTCCAGAAAATTCACCAGCGCGCGCGCCTGGATCGCGTCG
>CAZSKE010000032.1:0-11356 GCA_964607325.1 uncultured bacterium
GATCTTTGGCAACGGTTACATCGACAGCCTTTACGAGGACGCGGCGGTTTCCGACAAGAACGGGGAGCGAAAACCCTACAATGTCGAATCCAGCCCCTACGTCCACATCCGTTATTGGGGCGAAACATCTTATGCGCTGATCGGATGGAAGGGCGACCCGGATCCCCCGGGTCCCAGCGGCGCGATCATGTTGTATTACTACAATAAGGAAACCGGCTTGATGCAGGAATTGCGCTTTTACAGCGTTCATAACTGCGGCCGGGGTGTTTTCCTCTGGAACCAGAGCGTCAGCGGAGTTTATTTCAACACTCAGATCCAGAAACGCACCTGGTCCCCTCCCACCCAGCTTTGGGAAGAGGCTTCCGTCATCCGCCGCAACATCCGTTTGTTGGAGGATGTTGAGATGAAACGAGTACCTTAGCCGGTTGACCCTCGGCCGTGCGTTCCACACCCTGCGCGTTCCTGTAAGCCCTCCGCTTGTCGAAATGTTGATTCCTAATCGCCTTCAACCGTTTCGACGCATTTTTCCCCCTGGTTCCGGGTCGAGTTCACATAAGTCGAGACCGGGCGCGCCTCCATGCCCGCTTCCGAGCAGGGCTTCAGCAAAGCCTGGATTCCTTCCAGGTCCTGCCAGGTGGGGTCCAACCAGCCTTCATAATCATCGGGAGCGATAATCACCGGCATCCGGTCGTGGATGGAAGCCATGAGTGCGTTGGGTTCCGTGGTGAGGATCGTGAAGGTGAGAAGCGCCTCTTCCCCCTCCTTCGGTTTCCAGCTTTCCCAAAGGCCCGCCAAGGCGAAGGGTTCCTTGTCACGCATGGTGAAGTAATACGGTTGTTTGGCCTTCGGTGTCTTCTTCCATTCATAAAATCCATCCACGGGAATCAGGCAACGTTGTTTCCGGATGGCGTTTCGGAAGGAAGGTTTCTCGGCGACCGTTTCGGACCGAGCATTGGCCATGGTGGCTCCCCGGGTGGGGTCCTTCGCCCAGGACGGGACCAGACCCCATTTCAGGGTTTCCAAAACCCGTCCTTCGTTCGGTCGCGGGACGCGCACAACGGCCGCGAGGGCGGTGGGCGCCACGTTGAAGCCTGGCGCGGAAAAATCGCGCGCCTTTTGCGCGCCGAATCGCTTGGCGAGTTTTGAGGGGTCGGTGGTTTGGGCGAATCGTCCACACATAGCGGTACTTTAATCCCGAGGACCGGCAAGGCCAAGAAACTTGGTTGGGGGCGTCATCGTCTTTATCCCCCGCGACCCCCACCGGGGCGTTTTTCGGCCTAATCATGCTTTTTCTTATGCCGTTTAAAGCACAATTAAACCAAACGGGTTTTCTTGTTAAACCTCCACCTCCCTCGTTGCGCTCCTATCACCCGGCCGGGGTATAATAAAAAAACCATTTGAAGATGTCCGGAGTTCATGGCATTGGAAACGATTCACAAAGAAAAACGGCATTTCAACCGTGTGATCTGCCGCGTGGTCGGCCACGTGCGAGGCTTGAATCGCGGCCATGATTCCAAGACCATTCTCGAGGTCGTGGACAATCCCGTTCCCCTCCAAGTGGACAATCTCAGTATGGGTGGCGCCCACTTACGAACGGATCACCCTTCCCAAGAGGGCGAAGTCATTCGATTGGAATTGGATCTTGAGGGCAAAAACCAAATTGTCACGGCCATGGCGGAGGTTTGCTGGTCGAAAGAGTCGGGTTTCGGCGTCCGATTCCTGGCCCTGCCGGAGCATGACCGCGCCCGCCTGAGCCGCTACCTCCTCCGCCCACCAAAGGGTCAGTCGTGAAAATTGATTTTTCCAACCCCTGAATCCACTTCTCACTTTTCTTTTTCAACTCCGGATCGTTTTTCCAACATTGTGTTTGCCGATACATCGACCGATTGATGGTGCTTGGGTGGACTTCAAAGTATTTCGCTACGTCCTTTTGACTCAAACACAACGCCTCGATGGCCCAATAAGCTGTTTCTCCGATAAGTTTTGAACGCATCCATCCTTTCGGTTCTTCTTTCAACGCTTCGCGGGTTAGTATTTTCATCCAGAGTTTTTTCAGAGACAACCGAAGTCTCATTTTCGGTTTGTGCCGTATATGCATTTTTTTAAACGTCAACGCCTCGAACTCTTCTCCCCCTAATATCCTTCCATCTCTCAAATTGTAGAATTCATCACAATGGCCTTGTTGCATTCCGTCAATGACAAATCGCAAATACTTCTTTCGCGATGCCGACAAAGACTCTGAAAATAACCTCAACACCGCTTTTTCTTTTACTGCCGCAAAAGACTCATCGACACGACCCATGTACTTGTGATGGCTTGTCCATGGATACTCACCAAGCTTGTTTTCCACCTTGGCGCGCCATGGGTTCAAGTGAATATATCGAACCAATTCCATGAGATAGGTGTTTTTATCCACCAATATCGATTTATACCTCCCTTGGAAAAGATGCCCCACTTGATGGTGCTTGTGATTGAAGAATACCGTATATGCGCTTTGTAGCCTATGCATCGCTCGAGACAGTGGATACGTAGACTTTTGATGTATCAGCATATGCACATGATTCTTCATCAGACAAAACGCATAAACATCGAAACCGTGAGCTTCGAATGTTTCTTCGGCCAATTTCAAATATCGAACATAATCACCTGTATCCCAAAAAACCTTGTGGCGTTGATTACCCCGCGCGATTACGTGGTAGACAGCGCCTTGAAACTCAAGACGTGGTTTACGCATGTTTTCAATCAATCATCACTCTGTAAAATTCAATTATCACGACTGACCCCTTGGTGTTCGGATTGGAGGCGGTCGAGATTGCGGCGGGCCTGGGAGTGGCCGGGGACGTAGCGCAGGACCTCTTCCCAGAATTTGCGGGCCTCGACCCAATGGCCCCGCCGGTAACTCTCGAGCCCCAGGTTGTAGGCCTTGTCGGCCAGGGCTTTGCGATCCTCCATTCGCGTCCCGGGCGCACGCTCGACACCCGAACCAACCGTCACAGGCGCCGCTTCCGGCCTCACGCGTTTCTTGACGAAACGTCGCTTGGTTTTATCCTTGAGCCGCTCCTCGATCTGCCCTCGTAGCGTGAGCGCCGACCGGCAATCGGGATACTCCCTCAAAATCAAGCCCAATCGTTCCAAGGCGATTTCAGGATTTCCATTCTCCATCTGTCTCCGCGCGTCCCGCACCCTCTCCGCGACCTCCGCCTCGGAGTCCTCCCCCAGGAGCTTCTCGCGAAGCGCCGCCACCTGGGGATGGGAACCATCCAGTCTCCGCGCTTGATCGAGATCCCTCAGCGCTTCCCGCGTTTCGCCTTTCCGCCGATGAGCCACGGCACTTTGGTAAAAATCGCGCACCAATTTGTTGTAAGGGCGCCCCGGATCCTCGATGAAAATCCAGGCGGGGTCCTGCGCCAGTAATCCTTTCCCCGTGGGCGCGTTGCGCTCGGACAAACGCACCGATATCGGCTTCGGTTCGCCCTCGGAATGCGCCATGATCCGCAGTTGAAGACCTTCCACGTAGCCGACGGGAACCGAGGTTTTTATCTGGAATCCCTGGCGCGCCGTCCCTTTCGCCATGGTCACGACCCCGTCCGGCGACAGCAAGTGCCATTCATCCAGTGGCGTGTTACTATCCACTTGGAGTTCGAAGCGCCCACGACGCTCGACGACCACGATCCGAAGCTCCCCCCACACGGAACGAGCCTGGTAGAGACGGCGGCGGGGATACTTCACGGAAATCGAGTGGGTATCTTGCGGCGCGGGGAGGATCGTTGACGACGCCACGGCGGTCGGTGTTTGCGCCCCCAAACGCGACGAAAGAACAAACCCCAGCGCCACTCCCACGACCGCGATCCTTTTTTTCACTCCAACGCCTCCCGAAAGTCGGTTGACACTCGCCGCATGAGGGTGAAACACCCCCACGAGACGAATAGGATCACCTAGCGCGGCGAACGCGCCTCAAAAAATGACCCCGACACGGACCAGGCAGGCGGGTTTATCGCCGGACGCGGCCCTCAAGGCCACGCCGGAATCCTCCGTCTCCCGACCCGGCCCGAAGCCGGCGCCGGGCGGCAACCAAAGTGACCGGGGCGTCAAACGCCCAAACGTGTAGTCATCCTGGTTGGTCGTGACATGCGTTTCGATAAACGCCGCGCCCACCCTGACTTTGACCCTTCCGTACAAGGCCTTGGAAGGCATTTGACCCTCGCCCGGATACAACCCGTTCCCTCCCGTGAAAGGATTCTCCAAAGAACCCGACTGGGGAACCTGCGCCTCAAGGGCGATGTCATCGAGTGAGAAGATCCCCCTCGTGACGATCCGGGAAAAACGCACGCCTAGCGCCAAAGCGCCGGTCTCCGAGGACTTCTTGATGTTTTGCACACCGTATTCCGCCGTAAGGGCGCAATCGCGCTTGTAGGAAAGCTCCCCCGACATGGAATAGGCGGGTTGGGAGCTCATCGAGGAATAGTCGAAATAATCCGCCTTCGTTTTGGCCACGTTAGCCCGGAACACCAGCTGGGTATCCGTCACCCGCGCCCGAAGTCGCACCTGACCCAGCATGAACCCCTGGGTCTGATCCAGGCTCGCCCAACTGGCGGAAAACATGCTGGGCGTGTAAAAAACCCCCAGGGCGAACGGCGACGCCGCCTGCGTCCTTTCCTCCTCCGTGCCAAGCCGAAAGAAGAAGGAACTCACCGCCAAAACACCGTCCACTCGGTGGATGCCCATCACGGGAAGCCCCCCAAAAAACACGTGAGGCGTCACGAACGGCAGAAGGTCGAAACGACCCGCGTTGACCTGCAGCCATGGCGACACATAACTCACCCGTGCGGTCCGCAGTTGAAGGGCTTCCACGTCGTCCGAGGACGAGAGTTTTTTTTGGAACCGCACCACGCCCTCCGCGGACACGAAGTTCTCGTCGAGATTCCGGCGCGCGGCCAAGTCGAACATCGAGAGCACGCGACCAGCCGCTAAAACGTCGTCGAGATACCCGAAATGCGCCGTATATCGGATCTGGCGGCCCTCGTCGTAACAAGGAGGCGGAGGAATCCATCTTGGCGCGCGCTCCACCACCATCACTTCCTCCGGCTCCTCCGTCGGCTCGGGAACCGGCGTCGGGGTTTTTGTCGCGGTCGCTCTTCGCCCCGGTTTCGCGCAAACGAACGCCGCTCCCGCCGTCATCAAAACGCACGCCGCCACGAAAGCCCGGAGGATGGTTTTTGTTTTCATGGGATGTAATAAGTCACAAGGAGGTTGGGCCTCGAATCGGCGTTTACGTCGTTGGGGGCTGAAAACACAAGGTTTCCGGCCGGATCCGAACCCTCCGTTTCACTCGTGATGACGAATCCGTTGTTCTTGGTCGGTTCCTCAAGCCATTTTTGAACCACCGCGGGAGTGATATTCCAGGCGACGCGTGTGTTCGTGCCGTTTACCGTGGAACTTATTGACACGGTGTCCATGGGCGCCGCGTTGTAATTGAACCCAGCGGTGATCGGCCCGGGTCCACCACAATTACTCCAGACCGCAGTTGAATAATCATTCCAAGTCGCGTTGAAAAGCCACACGCACTTGGTCACGCCGTCAACCATTCCCGCGATACTCATATCGTGCAAACCCGCCGCGCATGTCGAGACCACATTTGTCGTGGTGGCGGTCACCAATTCAAGAACCGCGCCGGTAACCGTGGCGTTCGCGGGGATCCATCCGTCAAGCGTGAAGCGAAGAATGATCTTTGAAACATCCGTGCTGGTGTTGTTGAGCCTGAGGTTTCCGTCATTCTGGTAATTGGTGGTGGGGTTGGCCGATGAAAGCCGGTTCATCATGTTTCCCGCGTAAACAGACGACGGCTCACATCCATTCCGAAGGGTTTTTGTATAGACCGTCATTCCCGTGCCAGGATCGCCCTGTGGACCCGTTGGCCCCATTTTTCCCTCCGGTCCTTTGCATCCGGAAAGGACCAAAGCCAAACCCAAAAACAGCGCGCGTTTTTTCACCTGGATCTCCTCGTTAAAAAGATTGTGTCGGCAAGGTAAAGGAACCCCCGCCTAAAATGATGGTGCCGGTTCGGTAAAGAATGTAATAAGTGCCCACATCGGGGTTGTGGGCGTACATCTCGATCTGCACCTCACCCGTGCAGTTGTGGGAGCCACAGTTGTAGTTGACCAAGCTCCATGGCTGTGAGCCAGAATTGCCCGTAAAGGAAGAACTCGCGCTGTAGTAATACTGGCCGTCCACGCCGTAAATACCGATGCGCGCATAACAGGACCAAGGCACGTTGGCGGCATTGCCAGTCGCGAAACCCCAATACCCTGAAATATTCCATGTATTGACGCTTACAAACGACGCCGTCCACGAAGCGCTACTCCAGACATTTATCGGGAATCCCCGATAGATCGTGCAAGGGGAAGAGAACACATAGTTCTCACCATCAAAACGAAATCCATCGAATGTTAGGGTTGGCTGTTTGTAGGAGAACGCGGGCACGGTGATGGTGGCGGCGCTATCGAAACTCGCATCACCAATCGTTTCTTTCTCGTAATTCACGACCCATCCCGACGGCAGGTTTTGAACGGCCAAGGAAACCGGCACCGCCAAGTTACCAGGCCGTTCGTAGCGCAGGTCGAAGACGAGGTCGTTTTGCAAGTTATAGCTGTAGGACACGCCGTTTTGCGGCACCGCTTCCAATCGGTTGTCTTTCGACCAGAACGTCACGATGTTCTGGCCCTTTTCGGGCGCGTGCAGGATCCGCGAGGCGTAGTAGATTCCCTGGGTCGGAAAGGTGATGGAAAAAGGCGGAAGGTCTTTCAGCTGAAAAAGGTCGTACTTGAAGTTGAACAAGGCCTGGCCCTGCGCGTCGGTTGACGCCGTCTGGGTGTCCCCCGTCGGCTCCAGCACTTCCACGGTGGCGCCCGACACCGCCAATCCCTTGTCGAACGCCTGGACGATCAGATCCCCCTCCACCGCCGGGCGGGGCTTGTCGTAGGGCGTGACCGGCCCGCCCGTCTTGCATCCACCGAAAGCCGCGCACGCCACGAGAATCGCCCCTATCCACCCGATCAAACCGCTCCTCGCCCGCGAGCCCATAACGCCCCCTCTTTTTCGCCCGCGCCTTTGGCGGGCGCCAGGGGGAGAAAACTACCAATATATGTCATTAATGCTATATGACCAAAATCAGGTAGTGTTATATTTCGTTTTATCCACAACCTATCCCCGCTTGTTGATAAAAGGCTTTTGTATGTGTCTATATATGGTTATTTTGCGTGGCGCGGTTGTTCATAAACACATGGCCGGATTGGGCGGTGCGCTTGAGGGGCTGTTCGGCAATGGTTTGCCTGATAAATACCCACAAAATAGCAAATCTCAATTAACAACCCATAGGGAGGGTTGGGTTACGGGCAGAGGTCGGCCCAGAGGGTGCCGGGAAAATGATAATCGGTCCGCTCGTCGCCAGCTGGATAAGGGTTCTCCAGGGGCGCGCCCTTGCGAAAGGTCGAGTTGTTCGTCCCGGTCGAGTCGCGCCCGAAAAAGAAATCGCAGACGGACGCCGTGGTGACCTCTCCGGCCAACCAATAGGTCCCCGCCGCCAAGGCGCTCGGGGTCGCGAGTTCCGCGGTATGCGTCTGGTAGCCTCCCCCGGTGGGGCCGACCGCCACCCAAGAAGTCACGGCCAATCGGGCGTACGGGACCCCGGACAGGTCCGAATACACGCCCATGCGGATCGAACAAGCGTCCAGGCTCGCCAAACTCATTTTGATCCTGTAAAGACTCGCGGGGGAGGACAAGGTGAATTGCGTGGCGTAAGAATTCGAGCTTCCGTTGACCCGCGTATAAAGGAACCCGTTCCGGTCGAATTCCCCCCAGAAACAAGTGGTGGGGTAGGGTGTCGGCGTGAGGGTGTTGGTCGGCGTAAGGGTGTTGGTCGGCGTGCCTGTGACCGTCGGGGTCCAGGTCTCCGTGGGCGTCACGTGGACGCTGGGGGTCCCGGTAGGGGTGTCGTTCGGGACGATGGCAGTCGGCGTGAGCGTGGCTTTCGGAACCGTGGGCGGCACAACCGGCGATGACGCGTTTTTACACGCGGGCAGAGCCATGGCGAAGCACGCGAAAAAAAAGAGAACGCGCAAACGCTTCATGACACCCCCTTCGGATTCCACGGTCCCGGACACCGGGTTGTTAAACCCGAACCCGTACTTTGTTCATTTTACCTCATTTGCGATTTATCGGAGACGCCCATGGCGCCAGCGATATCTGAAAAAGCGCTTTCAGCTGTTGGGACGTTTAGCGACGTGAAAGCGTTTTAACGACGCTTCGATCGGATGGGTTCAGCGCCGGATGGCGCGCAGATCCTTCTGGATCTGCCGCGCGAGCGCACGCGGGGAGACGAGTTTCCTCTCGGGGCGGATGTATCTCAACAAACGCACCCGTAACATTTTTCCATAGAGGGAACGATCCCGGTACCCCAGCAGGTGAACCTCTGCGGACCGGTGGTGGTCGTCATCCTGGAAGGTTGGCCTGTGGCCCAGGTTCATGCCCGCGCGGTAGGTCGTTTTGCCGATGGGCACAGCGCAGGCGTACACCCCATCCTTGGGAAGCGCCTGAGGGATGCGAACGAGGTTGGCGGTCGGAAATCCCAGCTTGTGCCCCACATGACGCCCATGGCCCACGACCCCGTCCAGTTCGTAGGGGCGGCCCAGCAACCGGTTGGCCTCGGTCAAGCGGCCGGACCGGAGGCAGGCCCTGATCCGCGAGGAGGAAACCACGCGGCCCCCCCGCCTGACGGGCGGAACCGTCACCACCTCGAACCCCAATCGCTTCCCTTCCCTTCTCAGGAACGCGGTGTTCCCTTGGGCGCCCCTCCCGAAACGGAAACCGGACCCCACCACCACTCCCCTCAAATTGAACCTTCGGGTCAACCATGCAATAAACCCAGCAGGGTTCTTGCGCGCGAAGGCCCGGGTGAAAGGAATCAACCGCACTTCGCGGGCCCCGAACCGCTCCAGGAGCTTAAAGGTCTCGTCGCGTTCCAGAAGGAAAGGCACCCGGGGACTACCGGAAAGAACATCCTCCGGGTGTGAAAGGAAGGTCAGAACGACCGTCCTCGCCTTTTGACGGCGGGCCATCTTGACCAGCGCCTTTAACAGAACCTGGTGACCCAAATGCACGCCGTCGAAAACCCCGATGGCTAAAACACGCGGTTGTCTATTTTGATTTCTCAACGTGATGGTCTCTCGCGTTTGAAAAAAATGCGTTGAAAACGCGGATCGCGTCTTCACCGCGCCACGGACGGCATTATACATTCGTCAAAACACCCCTCGTCGCGTTCTGACAAGGACGCGCCCTCAAATTCCGTCGGCGCCGAAAACCTTGCGGGGCTTCAACTTTCCCCCCGCGACCTCGGCCATGGCCGCCAATTTGCCCGCCGGGTTCATTAGACACACCCACCCTTCCGCCGCTCCCGAGAGCGTCTCGAGCGCCCTGCCGTGCAGAATATCCTCCGCCTGCGATTCATCCAACATCACCCGGGGCAGATGCGCCACTAAACGCGAGGACGGCTGGACCACTTCACGGCCTTCCCTCACGGCCGCCTCGAAAACCTGCCACGAGAGCGCCTCTTCCAATGAAAAAGGCCCCGACTTCAAGCGCCTCAGGGTTTCCAGGCACCCGCCGGTGCCCAGCCATTCACCCAGGGTATGGCACAGGCTTCGAATGTAAGTGCCACCGGAGCATTCGACCCTGAACCGCGCCCGAGGCCATTCGACCTCGAGGCATTCAACGGCTCGGATCTCGATGGGCCTGGGTTTGCGCTCGACCGTTTTTCCCTTGCGCGCGAGCTCGTAGAGTTTTTTCCCGTCCACCCGGACCGCCGACACCATGGGGGGCACCTGCTCGCGCACTTCCCTCAATCGGAGAATCGCCGCGCGGATTTCCCCGGCCGAAACCGGCTTGAACCCACCCCGGGAAACAATTTCACCCGAGACGTCATCCGTGTCGGTGAAACGGTCGAGAAGACAGGAGGCCTCGTAGGTCTTTCCAGAGGGAGCGTACTCGGCTAGGCGGGCCGCGTCGCCCACCAGAAGGGGAAGAACGCCCGTGGCGAGAGGATCCAGGGTTCCGAGATGTCCCAGGTGGGGTTGGTGAAGCAATCCACGAGCCCGAGCCGTCACGTCATGGCTGGTGCAACCGGAGGGCTTGTCGAGGATCAGGACGCCGTTCATATCATCATTCCACCGCCCGAAATAACGATCGCGGTCGGCTGTCGGCGGCCAGCGTCCGGATGAGGCGGTTATTCGTCGTGAGCTATTTACGAGGTTGGTTTTTCAACATCCGGGCGATGGCTTCCACCACGCGTTCCACGGCCTTTTCCATCGGGCCGTCCAGCACGGCCCCCGAGGCGTATTGGTGGCCCCCACCCTCGAATTCAGCCGCCACGGCCGACACATCCAGCCCGTTACGCGACCTCAACGATAAACGCAATCGACCGTCAGGTCGTTCCTTGATGAAAACGGCCACTTGCACGCCCGAAATCTTTCGAACGAAATCCACCAGGTTTTCCGCGTCCTCGTCCTTGGCCCCCGAGGAGATGAACTCCTTCTGGGTCAAGGTTAAAATCCCGATCAACCCGTTCTCGCGGGTGGAAAGCTTCGCCAGCGCCAACCGCAGGAGTTCCAAGGCGGGCAGGGTGACATCGGCGAAAACCCGGTTGCACACCTTATATACATCGGCGCCGGCCTCCATCAATTCCGCGGCCAAGCGAAACGCGTGGGGGGAGGTGTTGGTGTACTTGAAAGCCCCCGTGTCCGTCACCAGGGAGGTGTACACCGATTCGGCGATGTCCCGATCCACTTGGACACCCAGGGCCTTGATCAGACGGTAAACCATCTCGCCCGCGGCGGGAGCCTCCGGGTCGACCCAATTCAAGTCGCCGAACATGGTGTTGGAGCGATGGTGGTCGATATTGAGGATCAGCTTGAACTCCTCGCGTCGACATCCATCCCGAACGCGGGAGAGATCCGCCGCGTCCAGCACCACGCAAACCGCGTGGGGGGGGATGATGTCCGACACCTCGACGAATTCCTTGTACGGCAACCACTCGTAGCATCGCGGCAACGGGTCGTGATTGACCACTCGCACGCGTTTTCCCATTTTGCGAAGCGCCAAGGCGAGCGCCGATTGCGCCCCCAAGCCGTCCCCATCCGGGTGCATATGCGTGGTCAGGATAAAATCATCCTTTTCCCGCAACCATTGGACGGCTTGCTCGAGGCTCACGAGGTTTCCTTGGGTTTGCGGGTCTTGGGGGTCTTGGGGGTTTTTCGGGGGGATCGCGGCTTTTTCACCGCGGGGTCTTCCGCCGGTTTTTTCAAGC
>CAZSKE010000033.1:0-1640 GCA_964607325.1 uncultured bacterium
ACCACGACCTATACGTCTACCCTCACGGAGACCATGACCTCTACCGCCACGGAATCCCCCACGGTCACTTCGACCTTTACCGACACCAAGACCTGCACGCCCACTATCACGGGGACCCTTCCGGTGATGACCCCCCTCACCGGGGAAATTCTTTTTTGGGAATGGGAAAGCATAGGTTACCGTATCAATAAAATGAACGCCGACTGTACCGGCGTGACCGCCCTGACCACGGGGGAGTTTGTCGATTATGGCGCCAAGTGGAATTTCAATAAGACAAGAATCCTGTTCATTCGGGGGAATCTTCCGGAACTTTGGGTTATGGACTCGGACGGCGGCAATGCCCAGCAATTGATCTTCGACTCCTTTATTGTTCGTGGCGCGAATTGGTCCCCGGATGGCAGTAAGATTGTTTATTCGGACAAGACATCGGATTCTTGGAATATTTACACGATCAACGCGGACGGCAGTGGGAAAACGCTGGTGACACAGAATGGAATGTATCCCGACTGGGGCTCAAATAACCGAATCGTATATAGCAGGGATGAGCGGGATCTGTATGTTATGGACCCGGATGGTTCCAACCAAACCAAGTTATTGGAAGGGGTCGAATCCAATACTTCGGCCACTTGGAATTCAACCGCATCCAAGATCGCGTTTGAGAATTGGGATTCAGGGAGTCAATATTGGAGGATCGGTACGATCCATTCGGATGGAACGGGGTTGATGATCATCACGAGGGAGTTCGATTATGTGGACATCTCGTTCCCCGTTTGGTCTCCTGACGGTCAAATCCTTCTCTATTCATCCGAGCACCATAGTTATGGTCCGTGGACACCTGAACTCTATGGTCTTTTTCGGATGTTATCCGATGGATTGTTTTCAGTGAGGATCCGACCGGGAAAGGATTCGGGCACAAACATCCCCAGGCCCACCGACTGGCATTGAAAACTTGATCCATACGCCTCAATTCTTTTGTTTTAAGGAGGGTTTCTTGATCAAGCACATCGTCATGTGGCGCCTGAAGGACTCCTTCGACGGCAAACCCAAGCCGTTCTTGGCCCGGGAATTACGCGAAAAACTCGAAACCCTGCCGCGTCTCGTGCCGGGAATCCTCCAGCTCGAGGTGGGGGACAACTTCGACACGTCCGACGGCGCCGCCGATATGGTCTTGACCGCGGCCTTCAAGGATCGCGCGGCGCTCATGCTCTATAGCAGCCATCCCGAGCATGAGAAAATCAAGCCGTTCGTCGGCGATCGCACGACCGAACGCCGCGTGGTGGATTACGCGCTGTAAAGCGCCGCGTAACCTTTCACCACGAAGCTCCTGAATGTCGTCGTAATACATCATCCCGAGCGCGGAGAGAGTTCTGTTTTTCGCCTTTTGGGCCATTAAACTGTAAGCGGATTCCTCGTCGCAGGGCCGCACCGTCGGCTGGCTCGCTCGAAATGACCGTGTGGGGTACTGAGTGGCTTTTTGACTAATAGGTGTGGTTCAATGGTGCCTTCATGAAAACGAAAACAGCCAAAAAACCATCGGGCGGCGGGTTGAAGGTCGCCACGTTCAACGCCAACTCGATCCGTTCGCGCCTTCCCATCGTGCTTTCCTGGCTTCGGAAGGAAAAACCCGACGTCTTGGCCTT
>CAZSKE010000033.1:1650-7787 GCA_964607325.1 uncultured bacterium
CCAAGGTCCAGGACGCCGAGTTCCCCCAATCGGCGTTCACCGATCTTGGTTGGCACGTGGTGTTCCGGGGCCAGAAGGCCTACAACGGCGTGGCGCTCGTTTCGAAGGAGCCGCTCACGGGCGTCGTGGATCGGCTGTACCCCAAGGAAAAGGAGGAGTCGGCGCGGTTTCTCTCGGCGGTCTGTAAAGGCGTGCGGATCGTCAACACCTATATCCCCCAGGGGCACCAGATCGATTCGGAAAAGTACCAGTTCAAGCTCAAGTACTTCGCCGATCTGAAGGATTGGTTCGACAAGAACATCCCGAACACTCAACCCGCCCTCTGGGTCGGGGACCTCAACATCGCCCCCACGGACATCGATGTGGACAACCCCGACTCGAAGCGGGACCACGTGTGTTTCCACCTCGACGCGCGCATGGCGTTTCTCAAGGTTCGAGATCCCAAGTGGACCGATTTGTTCCGGAAAATGCACCCCGAACCCGGCCACTACACTTTTTGGGATTACCGGTTTCCGTCATCCCTCGCGGCCAACAAGGGATGGAGGATCGACCATATCCTGGGCACAACGCCCATGGTGGCGCGTCTCCAGCGCATATGGGTCGACAAAGAACCCCGAAAAGCCGAGAAACCTTCGGACCACACTTTTCTGGCCGCGATATTCTCGAATGGAACAAGCAACTGAAGAATGCCTGGTTCGCGGGTTCCCCCGTAAAACGCGCTTGGGGAACGGCACCCTCTGAGGAATGGGCTATTTCAAAACACGGTTGGCCCGTTTGCTTTAAATTAAACAAGAAACCAAACCGGAGCCTTCGCTGAAGGTTTTTCGGCATTTTTATCATTAAAGCAAGGTATCCTTAATCGAGTGTCGGGAGGAGCCAAGGGCTCGCTTTTGGCCCCGACCCCAGCGGGACCTTCGATCGAGGGTCTGATGCCATCTTTTATCTTTGCGGAATTTGAACAGTTATTGGACTGGGGCGAGGTCAAGGATGCCGCCCTGGTGGAAAATTTATACCGCTACCGGGACGCCCTCGAACAAATCCTGATGGCCCACGGTTGCGCTTGGACCAAGACCCAAGGCAAGCGGCTTCTGGCGGTTTTCGAGAACGATCAGGCGCTTTTCGCGATTTACGAAGCCGCGGAAAAACTCGCCGCCCTGACGGAAAACGCCCCCGCGCCCGTCAAAATGGTCGCGCATACCGGGGAAGCCTTCCAAGGCCAATCCGGGTGGTTCGGTTACCACGTGGAACACGCCCACCGGATTCTGGACGCGGCCCCTTCGGGCTATCCCTTGATTTCGTCGTCGGCCGCGCAAGCGCTACCGGTCCCCCCCGGTTGCCACCGCATGTCGGTGGGAGTTCATCTTCTCGGGGATCTCTGGGAACCCGAGGAATTATTCACGCTTTTTCCCGAGGGGCGGTTGCGCGTGGAATTTCCCATTCCACGGTCCCTGGGAGCCTACAAACACAATCTTCCGTACCAACCCACGCCTTTTCTAGGACGCAAGGAGGAATTGCACGACTTGGCCCGGCGATTGGCCGAGCCTGGCACGAGGCTCATCACGCTCCTCGGCCCCGGAGGATTCGGCAAGACGCGATTGGCCTTGCAGTTGGCCGCCGATCATGTGGGCCGTTACGAGGGCGTCCACTGGCTTCCTCTCGCCCCGTTGGTCAGCGAGGATCGCATGTTCGCCGTTCTCGCGTCGGCCTTGGGATTGGTCTTTTACACCGACGAGGATCCCATGAGCAAGATCCTCTCGGCGCTCCAAAACAAGCGCGTTCTTCTGGTGTTCGACAATTTCGAGCATCTCCCCGGCGGCCGCGTTTTCGTCGAGAAACTCCTGGAGATTCCGACACTTCAAATCGTGGTGACGAGCCGGGAATCCCTCCGGCATCCGCTTGAACAGGTGGTTCCCATCGGGGGACTGCAATACCCGGAATACGAAGGCGCCGCCGCCTTCGAGGAATCCGGCGCCTTTCAGCTTTTTTTCCTCCACCTGCGAAAAACAGGCCGGACGAGCGGGTTCGACGAGCCCGAACGGCGGGCTTTTCTGGAACTCTGCCGCCTTCTCCATGGAATGCCCTTGGGACTCGAAATGGCGGCTTCCCTCACGGTGGAGCACACCCTGGCCGAGGTGGTCGAGGAGGTGCGCGCCCATGTGGATCTCCTCACCTCCGCCCTCCCGCACCTTCCCGATCGACAAAAAAGCGTTCGGGCGGTGTTCGAGTATTCCTGGAAACTGCTCAATCCCGCCCAAGCCCGGACTCTCGCCCGACTTTCCGTCCTGCGGACGGCTTTTGATCTCCGGGCGGCGCGTCGTGTCGGCGATTGCGAATCGGAGGATCTCCAACAACTCGTCAACCGCAGTCTTCTCATGTCTCTTCCCGGTGGGATGTTCCAGCTTCACGAGATCGTCCGTTATTACGCCAAGGAAAGGCTTTACGAGAACCCACGCGAACGTTACATGGCCCAATCAACCCACGCGCGATATTTCTTGGCGTTCATCCGATCCCGGTATGTGCTTTTTCACGGGAAGGATCAGCGTGTCCACTTGGAGCAGGTTTCATCCGTCTTGGAGGATATTTCCGCGGCGTTTGATTGGTCCATGGAGCAGGGTCGCCTCGAATGGATCACCCGGTCCCTGGAATCGTACGGCCTTTTCTTCGAGCGCAAGGCGCGATTCCAGGAAGGACGCGAGGCGTTCAACCGGATGTTGGGCGCCCTGTTGGAGGCGGGGGCCATCAACGACGATTTGAGGGATGTGGCCATCCTGCACGCCCGGCTGTTGGCTTGGAAGGTTTTCTTGGGAGTCCGCATCGGGTCGGTGGAGGGCATGGCCGAGGATTTGGAAACGATCCTGAAACTTCTGGGGCCCACGGGGAAGCGCCAAGATCGTGCGTTCGCGGCCCTCCTCCAAGGTCAGTGGCACGAGTTGAAAGGCGAGGGCGTGGAGGCTTTGAGCAAATACCGAAAAGCCATAGCGCTCTACAAGGAAGTGGGCGACCCGCGCGGGATTTCCATGGCGCGCAACCGCTTGAGCCAGACGGTTCTCACGCAAGGAAACGCCGAGGAGGCCCGCCGGGAAGCGGCCGATTCCCTGGAGTATTACGAGCGGCAGGAGGATCCAAGCGGCATGGCCTGGAGCCATGTGTTGCTCGGCGAAGTCGCGTTTCATCAGCTTCGTTTCGAGGAGGCTCGCCGCCATTATCGGCAGGCTTTGGAAGGGTACCTGGCCGTCGGCAATCGGGATGGCGTGGGTTGGACGATGATTTTGCTCGGGAGCCTGGCGAAAACCCTCGGGGAATTGCCGGCCGCCGAGCAGATGTTTCGGGAAGCCTTATCCATCGAGGAGGAATTGCTCAATAACGCCGCGCAGGCTTGGATCCATCAACACTTGGGCGAAACCGCGTGGTTCCAGAGCCGATATTCCGACGCTTTAGTGGAATTCCAAAAATGCCTCGACCTTTATCGCGCCATCGATGATCGGAGAGGCATCGTTCGGACGTTGCATTGTCTCGGAAAGACCGAGATAACGCGAAACAACGCCGACGCGGCCGAGGTCCATTTCCTCGCGGCGGGTGAAACCCTTCGGCTGGTCCGCGACTCCACTCTACGAGCCTGGCACGGCTTCTACCTGGCCTCGTTAGACCACCTCCGTGGCGACGAAACAAGCGCCGGAAACCGTTTGCGCGTCATCCTGCGCTTGTTCGAGAAGGAGCACGACATCCTTGGTACCGGTTGGACGGCGCATTTTCTCGGGGAGATCGCCCTTTCCCGAGGCAAAATCGACCGAGCCGAGGCGGCTTTCCGGAAGTCATTGTTATTGGCCCGGGAACACGGTGTGAAGCCCATGATTCTGGAGTGCTGGCTGGGTTGGGCCCAGGTCCAGGCGGCGCGCGGCAGGATCCTGGAGGCGCTCGAATGGGTGGAGGCCGTTCTCCAGCAGAACAACATCTCGGGCGTGACGTTTCGAAAAGCGGAACCCCTGCGCGATCAATGGGCTCGGTCCGTTTCGGCTGAGGAACGGGCCTTCGCCAGGGTGAACGCCGCCGCGGCCGATTTGGGCTTGTGGTCGACCCGAATCCTGGATTCCCGCGGGGGAAAAACCCGGAAGACGAAGACTTCCTCCCTGAAACGAAAAGCCGCCCCGCGCGTTCGCCGTCGAAAACAATAACGAGCGCCTTTGTCCGGGCGGTTTGGTATCATGTGCCCCGTTTTCAACCACGGTTTTTTTATGAACAACCGCGTCACGGATGAACGAATCCATGGCCCTTCGACGTCATCGCAAGAAAAAATCAAGCCCCGTTTCCTCGGCGCTCGGCTCGAAAGCTTCCGGCGCGCCCCCCGGCCCCCCGATGATGATTTCCGAACGGAAAAGCCCCACGACATCCTGGCTCATCCTGGTGGGTTTCCTTTTGGCGGTGATGGCGTATGGTTCTGTGCCCGCTTATCGGGCGATTTCAGGGTATCCCGGTTTCATCCCCGACGCGTCGAAGTGGTTCGGCTTGGCCGCCATCGCGCTCGCTTGGATCGGTTTTCGGGGGATCCGAATCGTTCCATCCGCTCCGGATCTTTCCCGCGGGACGGCCTGGTTCCTGTTGGCCTGCTGTTGCGTCGCGGGGGCGTGGTTGCGTCTCGACGGGTTGGGACAGCCGCACTATTACTTCTGGGACGAAATGGCCGAAAGCGTTTTTTTAACCAGGTGTTACAAGGAACTCGCTATCTGGAAGGCCGTTTTACTGGAGGGACAAAGCCCCCTTTACCACGCCTGGTGTTCCGTGGTTTGGACGGTCCTTCCGGATGCCCGGGGCTTGGTGATTCAACGGATCGCCAACACCCTGATGGATTTGGCGACCCTCTGGGGAATGTACCTCCTCGGACGGGAATGGGGGGGACGTCGGGGCGGGATCACGGCCGCTGTTTTGTTCGCTATCAGCAAACCCGCCATCAGCGAGTGCTTTCGCGGTCTGCAGGTGGTGATCGTCCACTTCACCGTGGTGTTCGCCTTGCTCGCACTCATCCGATTCGTGAAAAAACCCGTCCGACACAACGCGTTTCTATGGGCGGTTTCGGTCGCCGCTTTGGCGTTCAGTTATTCCGCGTTGAGATTGTTCATGGGTTGGTTCTTTTTTCTCCCGCTGGTTTTTTTTCTTTGGGAACGCCGCGGAAATCGCCTTGGCGCGTTCGGCAAGGTGGCGGTTTTGGCGGTATCCGCCGGTTGGATTCTGGTTTACGGGCTCAAGAACCGTTTTTGGGGCGGGCCGGACGCGTGGCTAACCTCTTTTCAAGGGCCTTATCCCCAAGGATTGCTGGTTCTGGCCGCCATGATCGCTTGGGCGTATTTGTTCCGCCCCGGAGCGAGGAACGCGGACGAACCATGGCCGGCTTGGATCGCCGGAGCTTTGGCGGCCTGGGCGGCCATGACCCCCGTGTGGAACAACGGAACCTGGGGGCGCAATTACGGCTCCATCATGGTTTTTCAAGATCCCTCCGTGTCCCATAATTCCTGGGCTGTTTTATCCGAGATGGGAAAGGGGTTGGAACGCGCCTACGCCGCGCTTTTCCTGGGGCAAGGTGAGTATTACGACTCGATGTTCGAATGGACCCTTGCCGCCGCTTCCCTGGTGGCCATCGGGGCGTTTTTGTCCAGGCGTGAAAAGTTGAGCGCCCTGTTCGCGATGACCGCGTTCATCGGCGTTTTAGGCCATGCTTTTTCGGTGAACGCCCACAACGCCCGGGCCATGCCGATGGTGGTTCCTTGGCTGGCGTTTATCGGCGTGGCCGTGACGAGGGTTTGGGAAAAATCACCCCGACGCTCTTGGGTCGGTCGCATCGCGCCGTTTCTTCTCCTGGGCGTCGCCGTTTGGACGGGGCAAACCAACCGACGATGGTTTCATGAGACATGGATCTCGCCGGATTCCACCATCCCCCTGGTCACACGGAGGATATTGGCGGCGCCTCCCGGAAACAGGGTTTATCTGGATATCACCACGGGGGTTTCCGGGCAATTGGCCAGCGTCACCGCCGAGCCACGGGAATTTTTCACGCTGGGGGATCAAAATCCGATCTCGCTCGGGGAGGGGGAGGTCGCGCCGGATGTCACCGTTCTTCTTTCACCCAAGAACGAGTCCAAGATCCG
>CAZSKE010000033.1:7797-10132 GCA_964607325.1 uncultured bacterium
TGGAGCACCGGTTGAGATCCAAGACGAATTCCGGACCGGCGGATTTGCTGGAGGTGGCCGTGCCCGGCGCGGAATGGTCGAGCCGGACCGGCGGACCCTTGGATCCGGTTCGTTCGAACGGGCCTTGGAAAAGAAAGCTGTATCTCGCGGGATACGGGCTGGGTCACGGCGCCCTCTGGATGGAGGATCGCGTGATGGATTGGGATCAGCCGCTCATGCCGGGGATCGTTCACCACACGGTCGTGGTGAACGGTCGTTTCAGCGCGCCCAAAACGGGCGAGTACCAGTTCTCGCTCATAAGTTGTAACGTGATCACCTTGGAGGTGGGGGGCAAGCGGGTGGTGGATTCCCGGCCATGGGAAAAAGAAGTCCAGGCGTCGGGGCGTGTTCGCTTGGAGGAGGGGGAGCACCCGGTGGAATGCCGTGTTTACACGGCCGGCGAGGTGAAACTGCCGGGAATTCGGGTGAAAGGCCCCGGTCTTATCGAGGGATACCACTTGGGTCGCCCTTGAGGTTGTTTCGCGGCCCCGGCCGTCGATTTCCACTCAAAACCATTTTGCCTCGATTATGATTGGCCCAGAATGAAACTCGACTTGAATTTTCAACTGTCGTCGGCGTCTCGAAAATGGCTTTCAGCGTTCGTGGTCCTGACGGGCACCACCCTGGGGTTGGGTCTTTTCACCTTCCACTACGCCAAGGGCACCTCGTATATGTCCAACGCCCCCCTGGTTTGCGCCAACTGCCACGTCATGCAGTCCTATTACGATTCGTGGAGGAAATCCTCACACCACGCCGTGGCCGGATGCGTGGATTGTCATTTGCCGCACCCGATCCTCCCCAAGCTCATCGCCAAGGGCGAGAACGGTTACCACCATTCCAAGGCCTTCACGCTTCAGGATTTCCCGGACAAGATCCTGATCAAGAAGAAGAACAGCCGCATTTTGGAAAACGCGTGCCTCGATTGCCACGGCGACATCACGGCCCAGATGACGGCGTTCCATGGCGCCACATTGGACAAGTCGTCCTCTTGCGTCCGGTGTCACACTTTGGTGGGTCACGGGGCGCCGTATTAAGAAAACCCGAGGTTGAACAATGATCCGGGACTTGAAATTCTATGTCGGCCTCGTCATCGCCGCCACCGTGACCACCGCCGTGGTGGCCGCGCTCCTCGTCAACATCTTCGAGAGAAAACGCGAGGGCGAGAAGCCTTTCTTCCACGTGGTGGACATCGACGACACGGTCGAGGATCCCGAGATCTGGGGGAAGAATTTCCCCAACCAGTACGACAGCTACAAGCGCACGGTGGACATGACGCGCACCAAGCACGGAGGAAGCGAAGCCTTGCCGCACGCGCCGACGGCGGCCGACCCGCGCCAGAAGTTGAGCCAGTCGAAGATCGAGTTGGACCCGCGACTCAAGCGGATGTGGGCGGGTTACGCCTTCGCCATCGATTTCCGGGAGGAACGCGGTCACGCTTACATGCTGGACGACCAGACCTACACCGATCGGGTGTTGAAAAAGCCTCAACCCGGCACCTGCATGCACTGCCACGCCTCGGTTTATCTTCCCTATAAGCGGTTGGGCAACGGCGACTTGTTCAAGGGGTTCGAGGCCATGAACCGGATGCCTTACGCGGAAGCGCGCAAACAGGTTTCCCATCCGGTGGCCTGCATCGATTGCCACGATCCCAAAACGATGGCGTTGCGGGTCACCCGGCCCGGCTTCCTGGAGGGCATTCGGACCCTCAAGGCCTCCCAGGGCGTGAAGGACTACGACGTGAACCGGATGGCCACGCACCAAGAGATGCGGTCTTTCGTGTGCGGCCAGTGCCATGTCGAGTACTACTTCCAAGGCCCCGAGAAGCGCCTGACGTACCCGTGGAAAAAGGGCCTTCGCGCCGACGAGATCATGGATTATTACGAGGAGACGAAATTCACCGATTGGGAACACGCTGAAACCGGGACCGCCTGCCTCAAGGCCCAGCACCCTGAATTCGAGATGTGGAACCAGGGTGTCCACGCGCGGAGCGGCGTGGCCTGCGCCGACTGCCATATGGCCTACATGCGGGTGGGCGCCCAGAAGGTCAGCGACCACCATGTGCAGAGCCCGGTCCTGAACATCAACCGCGCTTGCCAGACCTGTCACCGCGTGCCCGAGGCGGAACTCAAGGCGCGAGTCGAGCTCATCCAGGACAAGACCACGCGCATGCGCGACATCGCCATGGACAGCCTGATGGACCTGATCGACGCGGGCAAGGCCGCCAAGGCGTCGGGCGCGAATCCCCAGGCGTTGAGAACGGCGCAAAGCCTTCAACGCCGGGCCCAGTTCTACCTGG
>CAZSKE010000033.1:10142-11251 GCA_964607325.1 uncultured bacterium
GTAGGGACGCCGGCGCCACCGACGCCGAGCTGGCCACGGCGCGGGAGATGCAGCGCCGCGCGCAGTACTACATCGACTTCGTGGAGGCGGAGAACTCCACCGGGTTCCACGCGCCCCAGGAGGCGGCCCGCATCCTCGAGGAATCCCTCAGCTATTCCAGGCAGGGGCTTCTGGTGTTGAAGGACCCGAAGTTCAAGCCGACGGTTCTGAAGCCCTTTAAACCCTGAAAACCCGGACCCCCGCCCGGCCGAGAAGGCCGGCAAGCGCGCGTTTTTCTTTGCTGGATTGCGGGGGCTTGGTCTTCGACGGCCGTGGTGGTACAACAATCGGCATCCTTCAAGCCACAAGGACGGTTTCCCATGCGTTCCGACACAGTGAAAAAAGGCGCCGCGCGGGCGGGCAGCCGAAGCCTGCTTAAAGCCACCGGGCTGACCGACGCCGACATCGCCAAGCCGTTCATCGGCATCGCCAACTCCTACACCGACGTGGTACCGGGCCATGTGCATCTCAAGGCCTTCGCCGAAGTGGTGAAGGACGAGGTGCGAAAAGCGGGCGGAACGCCGCTCGAATTCAACACCATCGCGGTGGATGACGGCGTGGCCATGGGTCATTTCGGGATGCGGTATTCACTGCCGTCGCGCGAATTGATCGCCGACGCCGTGGAAACCATGGTGCAAGCCCATTGTTTCGACGCGCTCGTCTGCATCACCAATTGCGACAAGATCACGCCAGGCATGTTCATGGCCGCGTTGAGGGTGAATCTTCCCACCCTATTCATCACCGGCGGCCCCATGATGGCGGGCAAGAAACCGGATGGAAGTTCCGGAGACCTCATATCCGTCTTCGAGGCCGTGGGCAAGGTCCAATCGGGCGAGATGAGTGAGGCGGAACTCAAGGCCCTGGAAGACGTGGCCTGTCCCGGATGCGGGTCCTGCGCGGGCATGTTCACGGCCAACTCCATGAACTGCCTCTTGGAGGCCATCGGCATGGCGCTCCCGGGCAACGGAACCATCCCCGCGGTGGATCCCCGCCGGCCGGAGTTGGCCCGCGCGGCCGCGCGGCAGGTGATGAAGCTTCTGGAGTGGGACCTCAAGCCCCGCGACATCGTG
>CAZSKE010000034.1:0-11249 GCA_964607325.1 uncultured bacterium
TTGAGCACCGCGTCGAGCTTGGCCCGGGGGACGTTCATCTTCAACCCCACCTTTTCCTCGGCGGCCAAAGCGCCCTGAAGAAGCAGGATCAGACTCTGGATCTTCTTCTTTTTCCAGGGGTCCTTCCAAGCGGCCTTGTTCGCGACCGCCACGGTCATGGATTCCATCACGGTGTCCAGGATCGAGAGGTTGTTAGCCGCCAGGGAGCTTCCGGTCTCGGTCACCTCGATGATGGCGTCCGCCAATTCCGGCGGTTTGGCCTCGGTGGCCCCCCAGGAGAATTCGACATGGGCCGAGACGCCGTTCTTTTTCAACCAGGCCTTGGAGACGTTCACCAGCTCGGTGGCCACCTTCTTGCCCTGCAGGTCCTTGACCGACTTGATCTTGGAGCCGACGGGGGCCGCCAACACCCAACGGACGCTCTTCAAGCCCTGCTTGGCGTAGATGAACTGGGCCACTTCCTCGACGTCGCTTCCGTTTTCCCTCACCCAATCCCGGCCGGCGAGCCCCATGTCCAGGGTGCCGTCTTCCACATACCGGCTCATTTCCTGGGAACGGATCAGCATGGCTTTCATCTCGGGATCGTTGATGGAGGGGAAATAAGACCGCGAAGTCGAGCTGATCTTGTAACCCGCCTTGGCGAAGAGCTTGAAAGTGGATTCCTGGAGGCTTCCTTTGGGAAGCCCCAACTTGAGCTGGTTCGGCATGGGAAGATACTCTCCAAGATTCGTTGCGGGAACGGGCTATAAAAGGCAATATACAGCAAAAGAAAGGGGTTTTGAGTCTTTACTTTTGCGACCCCCTCTTTGAGAATTGAAACCCTTCATGGACGGTTGGATCCGCGTTTGGGTCCATTCTCCCGAAAACTCGACGCACCACAGGGGATGCGACGTTGGGCGATCCCGTCAGTCTTTACAATTTCACTCGCCGGGAACTGGGGGAGCGCCTCGCCTCCCTGGGGGCGCCCTCCTATGCCGGTAACCAGGTGTTCCACTGGATCTACCGCAAGCGCGCCCGCTCGATTTCCGAGATGACCGACCTGTCCTCGGGCTTCCGGTCCACGCTGTCCACGCAAACCGTCCTCCAACCCCTGACCCTCGATCAAAAGTTGTCCTCCTCCGACGGCACCGTCAAGTACGCCTGGAAAACACCCTCGACCGGGAAGACGGAAGAGGACGGCGTGGTCGAAAGCGTCCTGATCCCCATGCAATTCGACGCCACGGGCGAGCCGGGCCGCCACACCGCCTGTCTTTCCACCCAGTCGGGGTGCCGCATGAAATGCGCCTTCTGCGCCACGGGCGTTCCCCGCTTCCGCCGCCAGTTGACCGCCGGGGAAATCGTCGGGCAAGTCCTCGGCATGGAGGCCGATTCGGGAGTGACCTTCCACAACGTGGTGGTCATGGGCATGGGAGAGCCGCTGGACAACTACGAGAACTGCGAACGCGCCATGCGCGTCCTGAACGACCCCGACGGGCTCAACCTGGGCCGACGCCGGATCACCTTGTCCACCTCGGGACTCCTGGAGCCCCTCAAACGTTTCGTGAAGGACGACTGGCCCGTGTCGTTGGCCATTTCCCTGCATTCCGCCATCCCTGAAAAGCGCGACGCCCTCATGCCCATCAACGTCTCCAATCCGCTGGAGCGACTGCGAAAAATCCTCCGCGATTACACTTTCGTCCGCCGCCTGCCGGTCACCCTGGAGGTCGTGCTTTTAAAAGGCGTCAACGACGGGCCGGAGGACGCCGACGCCCTCTCCGCTTTCGCCCAGGGGCTCCTGTGCAAGATAAACCTCATCCGATACAACCCCGTGCCCGGGTTGCCTTTCGAGGCGCCGGACGACGAGACCACCCTCGCCTTCCAGGGCAGGTTGAAGGCGGGAAGAGCGCGCGTCTTCCTCCGGGAACGCAAGGGCCTGGATATCGAGGCGGCTTGCGGCCAGCTCGGCGGAAACACCCCCCCCGTTCGGAGTGACGCGTCATGAGAATCCCATTCACGGGTTACGAGCCCACCCCATCGGAGAAACAGCTCTTTCTCCGGGCGGCCAAGCTCTGGCTCCTGTTCTTCGCGGCCGCGGCGGGCGCCCTCGGTCTGGCTCTTTTCGTGACCTCGCTCACACAACCCGTCATCGTTCCCCGCGTGACCGGTCTCGACCAGAAGGACGCCCAGAAGATCATGCGCTCCAAGGGCTTGAAATCCGTGGTGGCCGACCGTCAATGGGACGAGCACCTCGGTGAGGGGGCGGTGCTGGTGCAGACACCGGGGCCCAACGCGTACCTGAAGCGCGGGGACGAGGTTCGCTTCACCGTGAGCCGCGGGACGCCCTTGGTGAAAATCCCGGACCTGACGGGTCAGTCCATGCGTCGGGCCCAGGTGATCCTCACCCAGGCCCGCCTCAGGGTCGGGCTCAAATCCGTGTTGTCCACTCCGGGCTTCCTCCAGGACACCGTGTTGGCCCAGGTTCCGGAACCGGGAACGTCCTGTGAGGCGTCCACACCCGTCAACCTGTTGCTGGCCTCGGGACCCCGGGAACCCACCTACATCATGCCTTACCTTCGCAACCGCGCCTTGACCGACGTCGTGCGGCTTTTCCGCGCCTCGGACGTGATCGTGGGCAAGATCAAGACCGAGGTGCACGACGACCTGGAATCGGGCACCATCCTGTCCCAATCCCCGGCCTCCGGGTCCCGCCTGAAGCCGAAATCAAGCGTGTCCCTCACGATCTCGGCCAAGAGCTCGGACGCGGTGCGCCAGGCCCGCTGGGCCGTGTTGCGTTTCGAGATGCCGATGGGTCCGCCCAAACGCCTTCGCATCGACGTTCTGGACAGTTCGGGCACCCGAACCCTTTATAATGCGATGGAAGAGGGCGGGCGCCTAGTCGAGAGCGGCGTGAGCGTCTCGGGCAAGGCCACGGCGCAGGTTTATTTGAACAACGAGTTCATCAAGGAACTCGACATCGAATAACGGTGGTTGGAAGCTCGCGGTTAGGCGCGAGGAGTTGTTTTCGAAGGAACGACCCGACGAAAACATCCCCCAACTTCCAACACCTCGCTCATCACTTTTTTTTGAGGGGTTCAACGTGGTAAAAGTTTCCGCCTCCATCCTGGCCGCCGACCTGTCGGACCTCTACGGCTCCTCCAAGCGAGCCCTGGAAGCCGGCGCCGACCTCATCCACCTGGATGTCATGGACGGGCATTTCGTGCCCAACCTCACCTTCGGGGCGCCGATGGCGGCGGCCATCAAAAGCCGGCTCGCCGTCACCCTCGACGCTCACCTGATGATCACCAACCCCGAGAAATTCGCCGAGGAATTCGTGCAGGCGGGATGTGATTACGTGGCCTTCCACGCCGAGGCTTCCCGCAACCCCGACACCCTGATCCGGCTCATCCGGATGGTGGGCGGCCATCCCGGGATGGTGCTGAACCCCGGCACCTCCGAGGAGGACCTCAAGCCCTACGCGGCGTCGCTCGATTACGTGCTGTTCATGTCCGTCCAACCCGGTTTCGCGGGACAGAAGTTCATGCCCGAGGTCATCCCGAAGCTCGCGCGTTTTTCCAAATGGTGCCAAGCCGAGGGGCTTTCCCCTCTCTTGGCCGTGGACGGGGGCGTCACTCCCGAGGTCTCCGGTGAGCTGGTCGCCGCGGGGGCCACGTTGCTGATCGCCTCGGCGGCGATCTTCCGCTCCCCGGACATGGCGGAAGCCATCCGACGACTCAAGAACCCGGCGTAAGGCGCGGTCGGTGGTTCCCCCTTCGCCACACCGCGTCTCCCGTCTTCGCTCGAGGCCCTCAGCCGTTCCGGGTTCGCGCGAAGCGCTTACGGTCCGCCGTCAGCCGGAACGATCCAAGACCTCCTTTTGCCCAGCGACCGACGTCCGATCCAGTAACGAGGAAACGTGAAAAACAGAAGCCCAAGAATTCGAACCGCCCTGCGCTTGGTCACGTGCGTCGTTTTCGCTTTTTTCCTCGTGGGAGGGTGCGCGGGTCCCCAGAAAAAAGCCGACACGCCGCCGGACGAGGACACGGCGGCCCTGCTGGCCGAGGCCGCGGCGCGCTTCCAATTCCCCGACGCGCCCAGCTTCATGACCGTCCTGGACAAAGCCAAAGTGACTTATGAGAAGAACGGCGGGTTCCGTCTCGACGTGCACCTGATCTGGGCGGCCCGCGCCAAACCCTCGGGGTCCTTCCCTCCCTCGCTCGCGGTCAACCAAGACCTGCAAACGCTCCAGGACCTACAGGTTCGCGTGTGGCGCCTCGACAAGAACGCGCGTTTCGAGGAGTCCACGAAGCTCGATCTCAAGCCCTTGCCTTACCTCCCGGAACTTCCTCCCTCGCTCGCGGGACTGACACAGGTGGAATTCCCCGATCTGGAAGCCGATTCAGCCCTCGAGGTGAGCTACACGCTTCTGAGCCGCCCGGTCACGGCCGCCGCCGCGGGTCCCGACCTGGGGCTTTCCCACGGGGTCGAGAGGAGTTTTTCTTTCCGCTGGCAGGACACGCGCCCGGCGCTCCGGCGCGAGCTGATCCTTTCCCGTCCCGAACGGCTCGATCTCTACGGCGCGCGTTACCGGGTTCCCTCGAACGTCCGCCCCCTCGACCTGCGGTCCACCGACCGCGTCGAATCATCCTGGGTCCTGGAAGGCCGCCAGGAAGGCCTGTCGGTCGAGCCCTTCCAGCCGCCGATGAACGACCTGGTGGGGCTGACGGCCTTCACCCCCTACGCCGAATGGCGGTGCGCCCTCGCGCCCCTCATCGCGGATTGCCAGAAAGCCTTGGAGGACACGTCCGGACTCGAGGCGGCGTTCACCGAGGCCGTGGGGAACACGGAGGCCTCCCGCTCGGATCGCGCGCGCGCGCTGGTGAACCATTTCCGCTCCAAGTGGCGATACGCGGATCCGGGGTTGCCGGTCGTCCACCAACCCCGACGCCCCTTGAAGGAGGCGCTCGACAGCGGCTGGGTCACTCCCCGCGAATCCGCGCTCATCCTCCAGGCCGGGCTGAGATCCCTCGGTTTGAAACCCCGGTTGTTCCTGACGCGTCGCGCCCCGGGCGGGACCCTCCTGACGCAATCACCGGCCCTGACCCAATTCGACCAGCCGCTCCTGGGCCTGGACCTCGACGGGAAGTTCCAGTGGGTGGACCCGTCCGAGCCTCTCGCCCCCGTGGGCTCCCTTCCCTTGGCCTTGTTGGGCGCCCAAGCGCTGGCCGTGGACTTGCCCGTCGCTTGGCGCGAGACCCCGCCGCTTCTGGCCCGGGACCACCGGAAAGAGCGCAACGTCAAGCTCGAGATCTCCCCCCAGGGCGGCTTGACTTGCCACGTGGAGATGACGGCTTACGGATCGTCCGAAGTGGCGCTCCGCCAATTCCTGCACGCCACCACCGACGCCCAGCGACGCGGGATCGTGTCCCGGGGATTGTCGAGGCGCTTCCCCTCGGCCAAGCTCACGACCTACCGATTCAACGATTACCGGGACCTCTCCCAACCGCTTCTGGTCGAATACGGTTTCGAGGTGCCGGATTACTCCAAGATCGATTCCCAGGGGAGGATGGTTTTTTACCCTCCCGTCTTCGAGGACGTGGAGGACTTCCTGGCGGCTCTCCAGGACAAACGCCGCGCGGCGCTGGTCCTTCCCCAGAACTTCAACTCCACCGTGCGCCAGATCTACCGTCTCCCGAAGGGCTGGAACGTGAAGGACCTGCCCGTGGGGGGATCCCTGGCCAACGACGTGGCCGAGTTCATCACCAACCCCAAGGTCCAGTTCGGGACCCTGCTGTACGAGCGCTATACCGGGTTGAAGAAACGCGTGATCTCGCCCGGGCCCGATTACCGCCAGCTCCTGGCCTTCTACCAGGTGGTTCTCAAGCAGGACAGGACTCCGTTCATCGCCGAAAAGACAAAGTAAACCGCCGTCGGCGGTCAGCGGTCCGCCGTCCGTCTCACCCTCTCCCTCCAGGGCGCGGGTTTGTGTTTTCCATGACGTTCGGCGGCCGGTTCAAGCGCGAAGGACCCCGCGAACCGCCGACCGGGATTTTTAGAGGTGGAAATTGTTCGACCAACTGACGGAAAAAATCCAGCGGACCTTCAAGAACCTGCGCGGCCAGGGCAAGATTTCCGAGGACAACATCCAGGAAGCCCTCGACGAGGTGCGCGTGGCCTTGTTGGAAGCCGACGTCCATTTCGAGGTCGTCGCGGGTTTCCTCGAACGCGTCAAACGGGAGGCCTTGGGCCGCGAGGTGATTCTCTCGCTCACGCCGGGCCAAGCCCTGGTGAAGATCGTCCACGAGGAACTGGTGGCGCTCCTCACTCCGAAGGACCGCAACGCGACCAAGCTGAGGTTCGCGCCCGCCCCTCCCACGCTCATCCTTTTGGCGGGACTCCAAGGGACCGGCAAGACCACCACGGCCGCCAAGCTGGCCTTGGCGCTGAAGAAGGACGGACGGTTCCCCGGACTGGTGGCCGCCGACCTCGTCCGCCCCGCCGCGGTGGACCAGCTCGCGGCTCTCGGAGCGCAGATCGACGTTCCCGTGTTCACGCCTGAATCCGGTGAAACGGCTCCCGAGGTTTGCGAACGCGCGGTTCGAACCGCCCTTTCCCGGGGTTGCCACATCCTGGTGCTCGACACGGCGGGCCGCTTGCACGTGGATGAGACCATGATGGCGGAAGTGTCTGAAATCCAGGCAAGAACCCGCGCGGGTAACGTTTTCCTTGTGGCCGACGCCATGACCGGCCAGGACGCCGTCAACGCGGCGAAGGCCTTTCACGCGCGCCTTCCCCTGACCGGCCTCATCCTCACCAAAACCGACGGGGACGCGCGGGGCGGCGCGTTGCTTTCCATCACCCAGGTGACCGGGATACCGGTGTTGTACCTCGGCACGGCTGAAAAAATGGAGGGACTCGAACCGTTCCACGCCGATCGCATGGCCTCCCGCATCCTGGGGCTGGGCGATGTGCTGACCCTCGTGGAAAAAGCCGAGGCCGCGGCCCGCGAAAAAATCGAGCGCGCCGCTTACGCCAAAAAGCCGGGCGAGTTCACGCTCGACGACGTCCTGGACCAACTCCGCCAGATGATGAAAATGGGATCCATGGGCGATCTGATGGATCTGATGCCCGGCGATGCCGCGCTGAAGAAACGGATGGCGCAACAAGCCCCCGACGACAAGAAGATCAAACGCATGGAAGCCATCCTGCTTTCCATGACCCCGAAGGAGCGGCGATTCCCGCATTTGTTGGACGGCTCCCGGAAACGCCGTATCGCCCAGGGGAGCGGCACTCGGGCGGACGAGGTGAACGCGCTGTTGAAGCAATACGACCTCATGCGCAAGCTGATGAAGAAAGGCCCCTTGGGGATGAAGCTTCCCCCGAACTTCACGGGTGGACTCGGCCGAGGCGGTCTTCCCCCCGGTTTTCCCCACCGCGGATAGCGGCTCCACGCGCCGACGGGACCCTTCCTGTAGTAGCGCGCCCCCTGTTCTCCTCTCGTTCAAACGTCTTCAGGGAAAAATGCTTTCGCGTGAAGAATGAATCCTCCAGCCCAAACCGCTTCCTCTTTTAAAAGAGCTTACGTTGACCCCCTTGGGGAATAAGGCATAGAATTGTTAGGTTTATCCAACCGATGTTTCCTTCGCGGACGGAGACGCGCTTTCCATGGGACTTTTCGGCAGTAAGGACGATAAAAAACGCAACCTCCTGGAATCAGCGCAGAAGTGCGCCGACCAGGGAGACGTCATCAAGGCCGTCCGAGAGCTTCAAAAAGCCCTGGAGGTCGACCCCAACTTCAAGGAAGCCTACACCGCCATGGGCTTCATCCAATCCGACTCGGGACAGTTCGAGGCGGCGTTGGAATCTTTCAAGAAGGTCCTCATCCTCGACGCCAACAGCCCCGAGGGTTGGAATAATCTCGGCCTGCTCTACGCCAAGTGCGAGCATTACAACGACGCCATCAAGACCTTCCAAGACGCCATCTCCCGCAACGCCAATGTCGCCACGTATTACAACAACCTCGGGAATGTGTATTACGAGCAGGGCCAGTACGCCAAGGCCATGGAGTTCTTCCAGAAGGCCATGCAGCTCGATCCTTCCTATTCGGATTCCTACCACCGCCTCGGCATCGACCGGGATTCGGCCGGCAACCTGGAAGTGGCCCTCAAGCGGCTTGAAGAAGCGGCCAAGAACGGCCGGAACAAGGCCAAGACGGCGTATGACATGGGCATGTTGTTCTCCAAACAGGAATTGATGGAAAAAGCCGTCAAGTCCTTCCATGAAGCCGTCCGCCACGACCCGCGCTTCGAGGCGGCCTTCATGGCGCTGGGGTTCACGTACGAGCGGAAGGGCGACCTGCGGCAGGCCCTCGATTCCTTCAACCAGGCGTTGGTGCTGAACCCCCAATCGGCCAAAGCCCACAACACCATGGGCCTCATCTACGACAAGATGAAGCTCTACAAACAAGCCATCAACGAGTATCGGATCGCCATCAAGCTGGAACCCAGTTATTCCAACGCCCATTTCATCCTGGGTCAGGTCTACGAGAACAAAGGCATCAAGGAAAAAGCCGCGGCGGAATATGAGAAGTTCGTCCGCATCCACGCGTCGGGCGCCATGGTGGAAGAGGCCAAGACACGCTTGGCCCGGCTGAAAAACATGAGCCCCGAGGAGCTGGAGGAAGAGCTCGACCTGAAGCGCCAAGACGCTTCCGCCGCCGCCCCGGCTTCCGCCAAGGAAGAGCCGGCCGCGGCCAAGATGCCGGAAGCGCCGGGATCACTCAAATTCAAGGATCCCCAGGAACACCTCCGCGAGGTTCTGGCCAAGGCCAAGGCCGCCAAATTGTCCAAGTCGAGCGGGACTCCGGCGGCGGAGGCGATCGAGAAACCCGCGCCCGCCACGGCCCCCGCGCCCACCCCGGCTCCCGCGCCCGCCGGGAATTCCCCCTCCGCGAAAACCAAACCCATTCCGCCTCCCAAGGCCGCGCGCATCGAGGAAGACACCGTCACGCCTTCCGCCTCGTCGCCGAGCGTCCCAGCGGTCCCGTCGGTAGTGCCGCCCCCCAGCCTTGACGATATCGCCCCGTTGCCCTCCGCTCCCATGTTTCCCTTTCCGATCGGGGTCATCCCTTCCCAAGTCCCCCCATCGCAACCCTTGCCCGAACCTCCCCCGAAGCTCGAGGCGCCTCCCGTCCCGACACCCCTCCCGGAGACTCCGGAACCCGAACCGGCTCCAAGCGAGGTGACGCTGGATCCCCATTACCGTTTCTCCGTCCCCGATTTCGATCCCAACCAACCCATCCCCGCCTCTCCCCTGGACGGTTACGTGTTCGACGAGCTTCCCGAGGAAGGCCAAGAAGTGCTGGAGGCCATCAGCCGTGTGGAAACGCAGGATATGGAATCCGAGGCCCAAGTATTGGAGGCCGTGGAAACGGTGAGCCAACAGTTTCATCCTCCCGTGACGGTCGATGCCCGACAGGACGAGTTTCTTGAGGATAACTTGCCTCCCGCTCCCAAACCCTCGAAGGCCCATAAACCCTCACCACCGCCACCACCTCCTCCGCCACCGCCGCCGCCTCCTCCTCCACCTCCTCCACCGCCACCGCCACCAACGCCATCAGCTTTTACGCCACCACCCATTCCCAATGCCCCATCATCGGCTCCCGGGCCCGCTCACCGCTCGCCGCACAAATCCCAGCCACCCCGTGCGCCCGGCATACGCCATGGATACTTTTAGTTCCATCTCATAACATCCTCGCCGCGGAAGCCGCCCGGATTACGAAGGATGAGGACACGATCCACCCTCGGCGCTCGGCGTCGCGCTTGCGCCATAGCGCCTCCGGCGGCTTTCCGAGGAAACCCGATCCCCCCCGCTTGCGTTCCCCCACCGCCTCCGCGTAATAAGCCTATTTCGGGGGCGTGGACGCCGCTTCGAGCGGCATCTTTTCAAACCAGCCGCCCCGTGACACAATGGCCGCTCGATTTCCCCAAGGAGACCCAACCATGGCCGATGTCAGCTACCTCACGAAATACACACCCTTCAAATCCTTCGACGGCAACGACCTTTCCGCGCTCGGAAGCGTGGGCGAGGAGAAAACCTTCGCGAAGGACGAACTCGTTTTCGAGGAGGATTCCAAGGGCGACAGCATGTACGTGTTGAAATCCGGCGCCGTAAAAATCCTCAAGAAGGTGAAGAACCAGGAAAACACCATCGCCGTGCTGAACGCGGGCGAGTTCTTCGGGGAAATGGCGCTCCTGGACGGCCTGCCCCGCTCGGCGGCGGTTCGCGCCACCATGAATTCCGAGGTGTACCTCATCTCCCTGGATGGATACCAGAAGCTTCGGAAGGACCACCCCCACACGGCCCTCAAGCTGATGGATATCATTATCAAGGTGTTGTCCAACCGCCTGCGCCAGGCCAACAAGAACCTCGAGGTCATCAGTTTCTGGATCGAATGAGCGGCGCGGCGCGGGAGCGATCGAGCCATCGAAAACCGAAAGGCTCATGGACGATCGCGATCCGTTTTCGGATCCTCGGTTCATAAGCCCCCGCGAAAGCGGGGGTTTTTTTTGAGGCGTTCCCTTCCTCCCCGCCAAACTTTTTGAGCGTCCCGCTAGCTTTTTAGGCCGGTTTTGCTTTATCGTTCCCGTTGGCGAGCCTGCCCCGACCCTCTTTCAACAAGAAAGGAACCGATCATGACAACGGACGAGAACCTGCGCGCGGCCTTCGCCGGAGAGTCCCAAGCCAACCGCAAGTACACGGCTTTCGCCAAGAAGGCCGACGCCGAGGGCAAGAAACAAGTGGCGCGCGTCTTCCGCGCCGCGGCTTACGCGGAAACCGTCCACGCCCTCAACCACTTCAAGGTCCTGGGCGAGGTCAAGTCCACGGCGGAGAACCTGAAAGTCGGCATGCAGGGGGAATCCTACGAGTTCGAGCAGATGTATCCCAAATTTCTAGCGGAAGCGGAAAAAGAGGGCGTGACGGGAGCGGTGCGATCCTTCAAATTCGCCCTCGAGGCCGAAAAAGGCCATTACGACCTTTACGAGACGGCGCTGAAGGCCGTGGAAAAAAACGAGGACCTGCCCGCTCAAAAGACCTGGGTGTGCGAGATTTGCGGACACACCCACATGGGGGACGAGGCGCCGGACAAGTGCCCCATTTGCGGGGCGAACAAGAAAGCCTATACCGAGATCAGCTGATCACCCAACTCGCGGTTTCGCCCGGTTTCCGGCCTCACCGAAGTCACGCCGGACCCGACGCCGCGCGCGCGCCCT
>CAZSKE010000035.1:0-11128 GCA_964607325.1 uncultured bacterium
TCTGGCACCTTGTCAGAGGAGTGTGAGAACGATAAAATCCACGCTCCTCAGTTGCGCTTCATGCTTCCTCCAAGGAAAATTGGGATCAGAACCACAACTGAGGAGCGTGGATTTTATCGTTCTCACACTCCTCTGACAAGGTGCCAGACCCTGTCGAGCGCGATAAACAGCGCAAAACGAGATTTTTCAAGAAAGTTACGCTCTTAAAACTCCGAGAGGTCGTTGAACGTGATCCCCGTCACCAGTTTGGGGTAGAAGAATGTGGACTTTTGCGGCATGCGTTCGCCCGCGCCCGCCACGTCCCTCAATTGCTGGATACGAGTCGGGTTCAGGAAAAAAACAGCGCCGGAGGATCCCGATCGTAGGCGCTTCACGCCTTCTTCGGCCTTGGCGGTGAACACCAGGTCGTGTTCCGCCCTTTCTTTCGTGATTCGTAGCATGGGCTCCAGGATCAAGCGGTGCAGGAGTGTCACATCCAATCCCCGTTGGGCCTTTGAAAGTCCCGCCAACGCCTTGGAGGCCATCGCGGCCTTGGAAATGGCGATGAGGTGAAGGGCGCGCCCATCGAAGGAAAGGCCGAGCGTGGGGCCCTTCCGCCCGGCCCGCTCAAGTCCCCCGAGGGGCTTCAATCCATTGAGACCCCCGGAAACGGTCGTGACTTTCCCGATCTTCGACAAGGAAGCGAGGAAAGCTTTTGGATCGCGGATCCTCCCGGGCGCCAAGCACCGATGGGTGGGAAGAATGACCAACCCGGGATCCTCCATGGCCACGAACATCATGAGAACCCAGTCGTAAGGGCGGCTACCGAGCGCCGAAGTGTCCCCCTTCCGGCGAAGCGTCTGGTACGCGAGGGCCGTCTCATAACGGTGGTGTCCGTCGGCGATGAAAAGCGTCGAGTCCGAGATACGTTCCTGGATGGCGTTCAGGACATCGGGCGCCGTCACGCGCCAAACACGGTTCCGAACATCCTTCGGATAAGCCGCCTCCACGTCGGGCTTCTCGGCCGTGATCCTCGAGAGAACCTTGCCCACGCCTCCGCGGTCGGGATAGAGGGAAAAAATCGGGCTGAAATTCGCGCGAGCGGCCTTCATCAGGCGAAGACGGTCGGCTTTCGGCCCGGCCAAGGTGAATTCATGGGGTAGGATGCCACCCTTCGCGCGCCCGAACGGCTCCAAGCGCGATAGGGCGAGGAAACCCGTGCGGCGATAAACCACTCCGGCCACCTTGAAAACCTGCTGGTACACCGTCAAGGAAGGTCGCGGATCATGTTCCAGCACTCCGCGGCCAAGCCATCCCCGGAAGGTTTGGGCCGCCATTTTGAAATCGGAATCCCGGTGAGTTTCGACGCTGGGATTCCCCACGATGAGCCGGACGGCGTTGGAAGGATGGGATCGGAGGAGGCTTTTTTTCATGTCGCGGGAAATCACGTCATAGGGGGGGGCCAACACCTTCGGCAGGCTTTTACAAAGGCTTTCAGCGTATCGAACGGCCCGGAACGGCAGGATGCGCGCCATGAATTCCTCGCAGATCGGTTTTAATCCCCTCGCGGGGCGCCGGAAACGTTTGTGCGTCCTGCCAGTCGTCACGGGGTTCGAGCGAAAAAATACGAACGCCTTATTTCCGACAGGGCGATTCGCGAGTAAGACGCGAACATGTTCCCGGCAGGGGACTTTTCCAGCGTCCGGCTAGCGGTCCCATCATCAAGGACGGGCCGAGTCCTCCAAGGTCTCCCGGCGGAATCCCATGGAACAAGCGGGTCGGACCTGTTTTTTATCCCTTGGGGTCATTGGAGAACTCGTCCTTCGAGAGCCTCCGGGCCCAGAGCAACGTCGAAGGGGAGTGAACCGATCGGATTCCGAGGCGGTTTCTAGACGTCCTTCTTGGTCTTGTCGCGGGCCATCACTTTCTTGACTTCGTCCATGAAAGCCGTGATGTCCTTGAACTGGCGGTAAACCGAGGCGAACCGCACATAAGCCACGTCGTCCAATTCCTGGAGTTTGCGCATAACCATCTCGCCGACCTCGGTCGAGTTGATCTCCTTGACGGTCTTTTCCTGGAGGATATTCTCGATCTCATCCACCGCCGCCTCGATCCTCTCGGCGGTCGAACGGCTCACGACGGCCATCCCGTTTCACGACCATGGGAAGGATTTCCTCGATCTGCTCATAGGTGGTGAACCGTTTTTCGCACTTCATGCATTGCCGACGACGCCGTATGGCCGCTCCGCCCTTCGAGGGGCGGGAATCCATCACTCGATCTTCCTGGTGGCCGCAGAACGGGCATTTCATGAAAGTACTCCTGGTTGGTGTGGGTGGTGTGGCGTTATGGAACGTTGTGCCTTGTGGTAGCGCGTCTTATTCCCTACTAGGCGCGGGATTATACCACAGGCGGGGGAAAGGGCCCAAGGAAAGCCGCTAAGGAATGGGCCGACGACGCATAGAAAACCGAGGGATGTCGAAAGATTTTTAGGGGAGAATTTCAGTCCCGATCCCCTGGGGGGTAAATATCTCCAATAGCAAGGCGTGGGAAACACGCCCGTCGATAATGTGGGTTTTCTTAACCCCGCCTTTCACCGCGGCAAGGCAGGCGTCCGTCTTGGGGATCATGCCGCCCCCGATCACTCCCTTTTTCACCAGCGCGGGGATCGCGCGCGACTTGAGACTGGGGATCAAGGTGGTGGGATCGTCTTTCTTCCGGCAAAGGCCCGGAACATCCGTGAGGAAAACCAGTTTTTCCGCTTTCAAGGCCGCGGCGATTGCGCCCGCCGCCTCATCCGCGTTCACGTTGTAGGTGTTGCCAGCCTTGTCCACGCCCAAAGGCGCGATGACCGGTATGTAAAGGTCGCGGTCGAGAGACTCCAAGACATGGGTGTGGACTTTGACCACCTTGCCCACAAAACCAATCTCCTTGCCCGTCCGGGATTTGATCCTCGAGGCTTCCAGCATGTGGCCGTCCTTCCCGGACAAACCCACCGCCTGCCCACCCATTTGGTGGAGGGTATGGACGATTTGCTTGTTGATCTTCCCCCCCAACACCATTTCGACCACTTCCATGGTTTCTCGATCGGTGTAACGAAGACCGTCCACGAACCGAGTGGGGATTTTCAACTTTTCCAGAAGACCGTTGATGTCCTTGCCGCCCCCATGCACCACGATGGGACGCAGGCCGACGTATTTCAGCAAGACCACGTCCTGCAGTGTGTTCTTGAGCTCGGCGTCACCCGCGCGGGTGGAGCCGCCGTATTTCACCACGATGGTAGTGCCCGCCCAACGGCGGATGTAAGGCAACGCCTCGACGAGCACCTGGGCCTTGAGGATGGATTCCTTCATCTTGAGCCGTTCCGGATAGGGAGTGTCAACCCATGCATTTTAGGACGAACGGAGCCGTGGGAATAACGATTATTGCGGAAAGAGGAATGCGAAATGCGGGGCCCGCTTTCGCTTCCCATCCCTCGTTTCTCATTCCACAGGGGCCGCAACTCCCGAGTCCGGCGCGATCGGCGGTTTCGCCTCGCCCCCCTCGGAAGGCGGCATTTCCTTGTAATCGCACTCCTTGTTCGGGCAAGCCACATGCGGGCCTAAGGTCTTGGTGTATTTCTCCACGAGATAAGGGTTGGAGCAAAGAGGGCAGGCCCGGTTGATGGGCTTGTACCAGGAGATGAACTTGCAATCCGGGTACTTGTTGCATCCGTAGAACACCCGGCCCATGCGGGCGCGCCGGGACACCACATCCCCGCCGCAACCCAAGGGGCAGGAGATCCCCAGGCTGATGGCCTTGGTGGATTTGCAATCGGGATAACGCGTGCAGGCGAGAAAGCGACCGAAACGACCCATCCGGACCTGCATGGGGCTGTCGCATTTGGGGCATTTCTCGTCGGTGGCGATGGGCTCCTCGGGCACGATGGACCCGTCCGTGGTCTCCTTGAGACCCCGGGTGCTTTTGCAATCTGGGTAGCCGGAGCAGGCCAAAAACTTCCCATGTCGGCCCCACTTGGCGACCATCATTTTTCCGCACTTTTCGCAAGGGAACTCGGTGACCTGCTCGATCTTCTCCTCGCCGATCATCTTGTCGGCCTCGGCCAGCGCGTCTTTGAACGGCGCGTAAAACTCCCGCATGACCTCGCGCCAGGGACGTTCACCACTTTCGACTTGGTCCAACTCACCTTCCATCTTGGCGGTGAACTCGTAATCGAGCACCACGGGGAAATTCTTGATCAGCAATTCCAAAACCAAATTGCCCAACTCGGTCAGGAAGAAACGTCCGTTTTCCTTGGAGCAGTAACGACGCGTTTGGATGGTTTCCAAGGTCGGCGCGTAGGTGGAAGGCCGGCCGATACCCATTTCCTCGAGCGTCTTGATCAGGGAAGCGTCGGTGTATCGGGGCGGCGGTTGAGTGAAGTGCTGTTCGGGTTTCGGCTCCTTCCAATCCACCTTTTCGCCTTGCTCCACCTTGGGAAGCTGGGCCGGGGACGCCTCTTCGCCGCTCTCCTCGCCTTCGGGCTGGAGGCCTTGCGGCTTGTCCTCGTCGGTCGATTCCTCGTAAACGCGCGTAAATCCGTCGAATACCTTCTCGGTGCCCGAGGCGCGGAACAGGCAGCCTCCACCCTCCACATCCACCGAGGTCACGGCGAACTTGGCCGGGGTCATTTGGCTGGCTAAAAACTCCTCCCAGATAAGCTTGTAAAGCTTGAATTGCTCGGGCGACAGGAAAGATTTCATCTGATCCGGAGTGCGTTCCACGCCCGTGGGACGTATGGCCTCGTGGGCGTCCTGCACCTTGAGGGCCCCCTTGGCTCCGCTCGCGCGTTCCCCTTGCTCGACATAACCGTCGCCGTAGGCGGCTTGGATAAACTTGGCCGCCTCCGCCCTGGCTTCGGGCGACACGCGTTTGGAATCGGTCCTCATATAAGTAATGAGGCCCACGGGACCCTGTTCGCCGGTATCCACGCCCTCATAAAGGCCTTGGGCGATGGACATGGTTTTTCGGGCGCTGTATTTAAGCCGCTTGTAAGCCTCCTGTTGGAGCTTGGAGGTCGTGAAAGGGAAAGGCGGCTTCTTGGACCTTTCGGACCGGTTGAGGGCGGACACCTGAAAAGCGGCTTCGAGCAACCGGGTCACGAGCTCAGAAACCTGGGCCGCATCCTTGAGGTCCGGCTTGGCCCCGTCCACCTTGAACAAACGGGTGTGAAGCAACTGTCTCGAGGCGGTCAGAAAATCCGCTTCCAGGGTCCAATACTCGACAGGTTTGAAACCCGCGATCTCTTTTTCACGCTCATAAATAAGACGTAACGTCACCGATTGGACCCTGCCAGCCGACAGACCTCGACGTATGTGTTTCCAAAGGATGGGGCTGATCCCGTAGCCCACCAGCCGATCGAGAACGCGGCGCGCCTGTTGGGCGTTGACCATATTCAAGTCCACTTGGCTGGGGGAAAGGATGGCTTCCTCGATGGCGTGTTTGGTGATCTCGTTGAGCCGCAACCGATACAGGGGCACCGAGATGGGCTCCTTGCCGCGCGTGAGGAAGTTGGAAATATGCCAACCGATGGCTTCCCCCTCCCGGTCGGGGTCGGTGGCGATGAAAATGGATTTGGATTTCTTGGCGGCGGCTTTCAATTCCTTGATGATGGAGGATTTTCCACGAATCGGAATGTACTGCGGTTCGAAATCGTTCTCGACCTCCACGCCCAATTTGCTCTTCGGCAGATCGATCAGGTGGCCTTTGGAAGCCAGCACCAGGAATTCGGATCCCAGATATTTGTTGATGGTCTTGGCCTTGGAGGGCGACTCGACGATCACCAGTTGCTTCCCCGCGGGCACCCTGGCCTTTTTCACCGGGGATTTTCGACTTTTGGTTTTTCGGGTTTTAGACGAGGGGAGGTCGGCGGGCGTGCCCTCGACGGGTGGAGGGGGAAGGTTTTCGGGCGTGAGCGACGATTCGGAAGGCATGGGGCTCCTTGAAGGATCCGCGCCGGAAACGGACGAGGCCGCCGGCGGATTCATTTCCTCAAGACCAACCCGGAAAGCCCTTATCACGTTACATGGTTCGGGCGGGCATTGGCATCAGGATGGGCGCAAGGATAGGCATCCATGACGGGCCTTGTCAAGACGCGCATACAAAAGAACCTCCCAAACGGCCCATATTGCGTGACAACAAACGTCCCTGGCGATAAAACCGGGCGCAGCGCGAGCATCCGCGCGGCGAATGATTCTCGCGGTCCAACATTCTTGTGCCGCCGATGAACCATGAAGTGTCAACCTTCAAAGTCCAACGCTCTCGGCGGCAAAAGTGTTCCGTTTCGGGAATTTTTCGTTTCGAATTCCACGTTTTCCCTTATGTCTTCACGTATCGATTGCCGGGCGTCTGCTTGACGTAACCTTTCATCTCAAGAGCGAGGATCAACTCGCCGAGGCGTCGGACCGCGAGTCCCGATTCGCGCGACAACTCGTCCAAGTGCGTGGGAGAATAAGCCAAATGATCCAACACGACGTTTTCCTCCTCGGTCAATCCCCCTGGGAGAAGCGGCGCCAACTCCTTTCCAGGGACGCATGGCCGCGCCAACTCCCCAAACTCCGACAGGATATCCTCGACCCGCATGACGAGTTTAGCCCCCTGACGTATCAACTCATGCGTCCCACGGGACTGAGCCTGATGAATCGGCCCCGGCACGGCAAAAACCGTCCTTCCCTGCTCCAGCGCGTGATCCACCGTGATCAGGGACCCACTCCCTTCGCCCGCCTCCACCACCAAAACACCCCGCGAGGCCCCGCTGATCAGGCGATTTCGTTGAGGAAAGTGAAGCGCCAATGGCCTGGCGTCCAAGGGATATTCGCTGAAAACGGCGCCTCGTTCGGCGATGCGTTCCGCCAAACCCCTGTTCTCGGGAGGATAGACCTCGTTCAATCCGCTTCCCAAAAAAGCCAGGGTGCGACCCGACGGCCAAGACAGGGCCCCTTCATGGGCCGCGGTGTCGATGCCCCGCGCCATCCCCGAAACGACCGTGTATTCATAGGACGCCAACTGCTCCGCCAATTGCCGCGCCGCCGTTTTTCCGTACACGCTGGGTTTTCGACAACCCACCACCGCCATGGCGCGCGAGTCCTTTTCCAGGTGTTTTCCTTTCGACCAAAGCACGAAGGGCGGATCGTAACAATCCTTGAAAATCGAGGGGAATTCCCGGTCCCCTTCCACAAGGCATGACACCCCGAGCGCCCGGGCCTTTTCCAGTTCGCGCCCGACCCGTTCGGCGGGGTTTTCCAAGGCCAAAACCTTCCGGGCACTGGAGGGATTCCAATCGTGGAGGCAGGCCAGGAAATCCTCCGAGGCTCCAAAAACGTCCTCGAGACGAGGAAAGGACTTTCGGGCGGACAAGAGCCGACGAGGACCGATGACACCCGTCAAATGAATGGCGATAAGAGTGGTGCGGATATCCACGATGAATCCAATGAGGAATTCGCGATTTGGAATTCGGAATGGGTGGGTTGCCCCGGTAACTGACCGTCATTATTACCACAAAAAGGATAGATTGCACATATTTTTTCTAATGTTTCCAGGAAAGGCCGTCAACCCGCCCCCGCAATTTCGCGCTCCAAATTTCCATTGGCTTTTCAGTCGGACAGGACGGCTTTATTGGCGCCGGCCGCCTGGGCTTGCTCGAGAAGCTGTTCGGCTTTCGACATCAAAGCGGGCGAATCGGGCGCGTGTTTCGGGAAGGAGGCCGAAGAAAGGTTCAAGTGAGCGCTCGGCCGTTCTCCCATCAAGCTCTTGAAGTACTTGAAAACGCGTCGCGCCACGACCGCGGCCTTCTCATTGGCGGTGTCCGGAAGGATCAAGGCGAATTTGAACCGTTCGTTACGGCATAGGATGTCGACCCGCCGGAGGCTCTTGACGAGGGTTTCCGCCGCTTGTTGCGCGAGAACCTCGCCAGCGGCCTCGTCGGGCGTTCCCGAGGGAGTGACGCTCAAAAGAATCAAGGTGACGCTACGATTGTAACGTCGGGCGCGTTCCACCTCGACAGCGAGGGTTTCCTCGAAAAAGAACTTGTTGAAAAGCCGCGTGGAGGAATCCACCATCTCGACGCTTCGACGCGGAAGGTTCGGATTCGACGGAAGCTCGTTCTTGACCCGGGCGTTTTCCTCGGCCTCCTCGGAAATCTTCCGCGCCTCTTCGGCGGCCCGATCATCGAGTTGTTGCTGGCGAAGAACGCGGCCCGCCACGTCCCACAGCACCGGTTTCCATTCCTTCCAGAGCTCCGTCAACTCCTCCGTCAGGCGCGGAGCGTAGGGCCGCGTGTCCCCGTGCACCAGGCCCAACATGAGGTAACCGCGCCCCGCGTGATGCTGGGCGAAAAAAATGCCGCTTCCGGGTTTTTGGATTTTCAGGGAACCGTGTGGATTGAACTGGATGGGTCCGGTGACATCGCCCACCACCTTGAAGGAAGTTTGGGTGAGGGCCACGCGATCCTCGACCCCCACGCGCCAAAGCGACTTCCCGACCAATTCCTCGATGCCAAGCCACACAAGCGGTCGGGGAACCTCCTCGGGGGAAACGGACGCGGCGATGAACACCGTCTCGAATTTATAGTCGAGAAGAAGATCCTGGCAACAGGCGAGAAGGGAGTCTTTTCCGGCTCGTTCGATGCCGCAATGGACGAGGAGTTTTTGGAGTGTGGGGGAAGTGGGGCTCATGGTGTTCTCACTCGAAGGCGATTAGTACGCTAGAACCTTCCTTCAATGACGTCGTGAAACCGGCCGAGAGGCCATCCACGGTGATATGAAGACTTTGTCCCGCGCCCGACGGTTTAGGCGTTTCCATTTGAGCCAACAAGTGGGAAACCATCCGCACCGCGGGAGAACCATCCCGTGTCACAAGTGTAGCATGATCAATGACGAATTCGTCCGGGGTCACCGCTTGGCCGTTCATGAATATGCGACCCGGTTCCCCTTTTAACTGGAAGGGGTGACCGTTGACCGTTAAACGGAGGGATTCCCCTTCTTTCGGCAAGGTCACCACATCTCCCACCCGGTAATGGGATTGGGAGTTCCTTCCGAACACAAGCACATCCCCGGCCTGCACCCGCCGCTCGAAGTCCGCTTCCTGGCCGTTGACCGTCAGGGTGTAATTCCTTTGCGTGAGGTAACGCGGATCCCCATTGACCGAAACCAGAATCTGTCGGCTCACCTCGCCATCGAGTTCGAACCCCTGGGACCGAAGAACGTCCATCACCCGGCACGGAAACTCCGCGTGGACCCGGGCCCCCTCCGGGATCTCGTCGTCGTCGTTCCCCACGCGGCCATCCACGACCACTCGGGGTCGTAGAACCACCGGGATGGAATTCAGGAAAAGGGCCGTTTCCCCCAGGGAGGCCTTCAGCGCCCCCACCGTGAGGCGGCCGCGAGAACCACGCTCCGCGGCGATATAAGTGACCTCCGCGTCCGGCGGCAAAACATCGCCCAGGGTGGCGGGTTCCCCATTCACGCGGATCAGGGCGGGACGACCCGCGAGCCCCGGAACACGCCGAGACGTCCCGTCGAGGGTAAAGGTCAAGTCCTCCCCGGGGGCCTCGATCCCCGGAAGGAAAGAGGCGCCCGACTGGGCCAAAAGGTCGAGCAGTGAAACCGCCGCGTCGTGTCGAAGAAGGGAGAAAGGCGTCCCGTTGAGGGTGACATGTTGAATGGAAAGGCCTTTGTTCCTGGCGGCGATCAGAAGAATTCCCGCCGGAGTGACGCCCCATGCCTCGGTCAACTCCCCAGTACGGTCCTGCAGGTCGGCGGATTGGGTGGGACGCCGAACGCCAAGACGCCGCGACTCAAGGTTCAAATCCACCCCGAGACGCTCCGCCAAACCCGCCGTGGCGCTGCCGCCCCCGACCAGCACGACCGCCGCGGGGGCGCACCGGTTCAAGTCGAGTATGCGATCGGCGATCATCCGGGAAAGCTCGGCGACCGACGGTTCAGAAGCTTGGAGAACCTCGGCGCGTCGCAAGAACAGATCGTGACCGAACAAGTCCATGGAAGGAATGGGATCGAGATCCGGCTCCTCGGACAAACCACGCTTCAGTTTTTCCGCTTGATGGAATTCCAGGACAAATCGCTCGCACAAGGCCTCGGTGATCTCGTCGCCCGCGGTCGCCACCATGGCGAAGGCCGTTACGTTCCCCCCGCGTACCAAGGCGATATCCGAAGTCCCCGCGCCCACATCCACGAGCGCCAGATTGAGACGCCGCAGGTCGGGAGGCACGACGGCTTCCAGCGCCGCGATCGGTTCCAACGCGATGCAGACGGTTTTTAGGCCGGCGAGTTGCGCCACCCCCAGCAAACCCTCCAAGACCACTCGCGGTAAAAAAGTCGCGAGGAGTTCCGCCTCCAGCCCGGAACCCCGGTGCCCCTCGAGCGAGGAAACCTCGGCTCCATCCAGGATCCATTTCACCGGCACATAACCCACGCAATGATACTGATCGGTGGTTCCCGAGGTTTTCAAGGCGTCCTGGAGTGCCAACCGCTCCAAAAAACGAACATCACGGGACGAGACCGGCTCGAAAGGCGAGTGTTGGAGGGAAGCCCGGCCCGAGGAGGTTTTGAGGGTTCGTCCTGCCGCCGCCAAGGCCACCTCGGAAAGGGAGGCGCCGATTTTTCGTTCCAGGGCTTGCGTGACTTCCCGCACCACGGCCGCCACGGCCGGCACGTCATGGACCTGCCCGTCCACCATGGAACGCTCACGGTGTTCCCGAACTTCCAGGGCGAGCACCTCGGCGCCCCGGGCCGTTCGTCGGCCCACGAGTCCGGCCACCTTTCGGGTCCCGATATCGAGGGCGTACAGGATGTCGTTCATCGAAGCCACCTGAGTTCCATTCGATCTGTTTCTCGCTCGAGATAAGCGCGACGCGAGGTTGGCGACCCGTGATCGTCCATCCTCAACGGACCTTGATCGCCTGGAAAATGGCCCGAAGGCTGGCGTTGTCCGGGATCAAGAGGAAATACCCGTTGATGACCTGGTTCGAGTCGATAAATTGCGTCTCGATGCAAAGCAGTTGACGCACATCCTCTATCCCCACGGTCACTGTGGACAACACAGCGCCCGCGATGTCAAAAACCAGCGTGGGCACCGAGATCAGCAACAGCATACCCAG
>CAZSKE010000036.1:0-10972 GCA_964607325.1 uncultured bacterium
CCCCGACAGCTTCTCGAACCGCGACCCCTTCTTCGACGCCGGAGGCCATCGTCACCCCGACGCTTACCCCCACGGGCACACGAACACCGGACCTCACCCCGTATTCCACTCCCGGGTCCTTCGAGGATCCCGGCCCCGAGTCCGCGCGTTTCCTGCCGAATCCCTGGCAGGGCGACACCGAACCCTCGGTTTGGGTCCATCTTTTGCGTCCGGTTGATTCCACCCGTTTGAGGCTCTATACCACTACGTACCGGAAAATCGCGGATTGGGAACTAGGACCCGCGCCGGCGGGCCAAACCGTTTTTCCATTGGGGAATCATCCGTTCGTGTCTCTCGCGAACGGGTTGTATCACGCCGTGCTGGAAACGCCCCACGGAAGGATCCGCGGAGTGCTTCTCATCCGAAAGTGACGGGCTGGAATCCGTGATGGGTGGTTTGGGGCGGGTTCAAGCCGGCGGCTCGCGGCTGACCCAACGCGGCGATTTTGGAGAACACCATGACCGACATACCCCGTTGTCAATCTTGCGGATGCCCCCTCTATCGCGACGTGTTGGGGACGAAGAGCGATGGGTCTCCCAGCCGGGAATACTGCAAGGACTGCTATCAGAAGGGCGTCTATACCGAGCCAGGCGCGACCCTCTCGACCATGGTGGATCGAGAAATGAAACGCCTAATCGCTCAAAAAATCGTGACGGATGAAATCGCGCGGGAATCGGCGCATCACTTGATTTCCCGCCTGAGACGCTGGACTTCCAAATCCTGAATATCGACCGGGAACGGTTGGTCTTTGCCTGTTACCAACCCCTCGCGGCTGGCGACGGGCAGGGCCTTTCGCGAATACTCGTCTCCGCGAAGGGACTCACTCGTACCTGAGCGCGACGATCGGGTCCAGGCCGGCGGCCTTTTTCGCGGGCCAGAGGCCGAACAGCACTCCGACGACGGCGGAAAACACCACGGCGATCAACACCACCATCGGGTCGATGGCGGTGGGCCAACTCGCGAACATCGTGATGACGAAGCTGATGGCCCACCCCATGGCCACGCCCATGATCCCCCCGGCCAGGCTCACCACCACCGCCTCCAGCAGGAATTGCGAGAGGATGTCCCAACTCCTGGCTCCCAAGGCCTTTCGGAGTCCTATCTCGCGCGTGCGCTCGGTCACCGACACCAACATGATGTTCATGATGCCGATGCCGCCCACGAGCAGTGAAATGGCCGCGATGGAAGACAACAACATGGTCATGATATCCGTCGTGGAGGAAACCGCCGACTGGATGTCGGCCATGTTCCGGATCTGGAAATCGTTATCGGCGGTGTCATTGAGGCGATGACGCCCGCGCATGAGCGTGACGAGGGATTCCTGCACGGCTTCCATGTTCTCCGACTCATCCACCTCGATATTGATCGAATCCACGTATTTTTTACCAGCCAGCCGGTACATGGCGGTCGTGACGGGCACGACGATCGTGTCGTCCTGGTCCCGGGGACCGGAGGACCCCTTCGTGGGGAGGATCCCGACGACCTGGAACTCCACGCGATTGATCTTGATGAAGGCTCCCAGCGGATTCTGGCCTTCCGGGAAGAGCTTGTTCATGACGGTGATACCCAACAGACAGACCTTATCCCTCTTTTGCACATCCGCTTCGGTCACAAAACGTCCCGCCTGCGGTTCCGCCGCCTTCATGGCCGCGTAAGAAGCGGTCGTGCCGGTGACCTGGGTGCTCCAATTGGAGTCCTTGTACACCACTTGCACTCGGGCGCTCACCTCGGGGGCGGCGCGCTTCACATGGGGCACTTCACGGCGAATGGCTTCCACGTCCTCCAATGTCAGGCGGCTCCCCGCGTCGAACCCCGAGGACACCCCTCCCACGTTTCGGGATCCGGGCCTCAAAACCAGGAGGTTGGAACCCAGGGAAGCGAGTTGCTTTTGCATGGTCTTCTTGGCGCCAGCCCCGATGGCCATCATGGCGATCACGGCCGCCACGCCGATCATGATTCCAAGGACCGACAATCCCGTCCGCACCTTGTTGGACAGAAGAGCGCGTCCGGCTTGTTTGAGGTAGCTGAAGTACCTGTCCTTCGTATGCTTGTCGGACACCCCCGCGACGGAATCCTCCCGACCCCGCAGGGCCTTTCGGTCCGGAAGCGGTTTGGAGCGTTCGTCGGACAGCACGCGGCCATCCTTCATGTGGATCACGCGGTGGGCGTGTTCGGCGATGTCGGGCTCGTGCGTCACCATCACGACCGTGATGCCTTGGTCGTTGAGGCCTTTGAGAATTTCGATGATTTCCACCGAGCTTTTGGAGTCGAGGTTGCCGGTGGGCTCGTCGGCCAGAACCACCCGGGGATTGTTCACCAGAGCGCGAGCGATGGCCACCCTCTGCTGTTGGCCGCCGGACATCTCGTTGGGCTTGTGGCCCATGCGTTCGCCCAACCCCACACGCGTCAAAAGTTCGGCCGGATCCGCGCCATGTCCACCTTCGGCGTAAAGAAGCGGCAGGGCCGTGTTTTCGAGGGCCGTGGTGCGCGCCAAAAGGTTGAACTGCTGGAAAACGAAGCCCAGGGTTTCACTGCGGACGACCGCCATCTCGTCGGACGTGAGGTTCGCGACTTCCTTCCCGGCCAGGCGATAGGAACCACCATCGGGGGTGTCGAGAAGCCCCAACAATTGCAGAAGCGTGGACTTACCGGATCCCGAAGCCCCCATGATCGCGACGAAATCGCCCTCCTCGATGGAAAGGCTGACATCCTGGAGGGCGCGCACTTCCACATCGCCCATGAGATACGTTTTACGGAGGTTTTTGACTTCGATCATGGGGGAGGCGGCCTTTCCCCGCCCCCTGAGCTTCGCTGGGAGCTCGCGCCGCTCGAACGGTTTCCGCCCATCCGCCCCGGCATGAAGGGATTGGCGCCCGAGTTCGAGGCCGTCGCGGCGTTGAACACCGCGATGAGGACCTGGTCGCCTTCGTTCAGCCCCGACACGATTTCGACGTTCTTTCCGTCGGTCAATCCCGTCACGACCTCGACGCGCTTCGGCCGCTCGTCCTTTTCACCGGGAAGAAGCACGATGGATCCGCCGTCCTTGGATTTAACGGCCTCGGAAGGCAGAAGCAGGGTGTCGCTTTTGCCGTTCAGGATGAATTCTACGTTGGCGGTCATGCCGCTTCGCATGAAGGTGGGAACCTTCCGGGGCCGGACGTACACCTCGTACATGGTCACGTTGTTGACGGTCTTGGCCTCATAACGAATCTGCCCCACCTTGGCGGGAATTGGATCGTTGGGATAGGCGTCCAGGGTGAGAACGGCCTGCAGACCCGATTTCACCCGGCCGATGTCGGTTTCATCCACCTGGGCGTTCACGATCAGGCGGTCGGACAGCACCACCACCGTGTCGCCGGTTCCCACGGTCTGACCGGGCTCCACGGACCGATTGATGACCTGACCACTCATGGGGGCCAGAATGGCGGTGGCCTTGTAGAGTTCCTCCCACTTGGCCACTTCCTCCGGGCCCTTGGCCCGCGCGGCGTCCAAAAGCGCCGCGCGCTCGTTGGAACTCAAGGTGGCCAACACCTGGCCCCGGCTCACGTAATCGCCCTCATAAACCCTTATCTTCTCGACGCGTCCCGCCACAGACGGCTTGACCTCCAGGCGGTTCTCGGGTTGGACGTTCCCCGTGGTCTTGACGGTCACCGACACGGGACCGCGCGTTACCTGAACGGTCTTGAAGGTCGGCTTGACGGTTTTCTTGGAACCGCAGGCCATCTTCCACGCGCCGAACCCGAGGCCCAGGATCAACAAGGCGAGAACCCACTTCACCCATGCTTTCACGGTCATCGTCCTTTCAAGGCTTGGAATCGAACTCCAGCGGAGAGATCCCGCGGGACAGGTCCCACTGGGCCTCCGTGTTCTTGGCGTCGCGCCTGGATTGCAGTTCGCTTTTCCGGCGGCTGACGAGACTGCTGACGATCTGGTCCCAGTTCTGGTACGAAAGAAGGCCGTTTTGGTACTGCGCTTGGGCCACTTCCTCCTGCACCTGCACGGAGGACAGGTACTTGACTTGCACTTCCGTGTATCCCACGGCGTTCAGGAAGGACCAATAGGCGTTCTCGATCGACATGGCGGCGTCCAGCGCCGTGGCTTCCAGCGACGTCTCGGCCCGGTCCCGCTTGGACTTCGCGGACTTGAGGCCGTAAACATTCTCCCCTCCCGAAAAGAGCGGCAGGTTGAGAGATAACCCTGCGCGCCAGGCGGGGTTTCCCGGCGCCCATTCGTTGCCCGACCGGGACAAGGAGCCGGAGGCGTTCAAGGTTGGAAGAAAATCGCCCTTGGCCGAAGCGACCTGGCTTTTAGCGGATTTCAACTGGGCCCGCGCGATGACCACGGAAGGCACTTCCGCGGACAAAGCCTTGAAATCGGGCGGTTCGTCGGGAGGGGCCGTGACGTCGAACGTTCCCTCAACGATCGTCTCCGACAAAAGCCCTCGCCCGATGATCCGGTTGAGTTCCCGCTGGGCCAGACGCGACGAACGGCGGGCTTGGAGCACCTCGTAATCGGCCTGGGCCGCGGCGGCCTGGCTGTTCAAGAGGGAGCCCTTGTTCTCCTTGCCGCTCTCGTAATGCAGTTCCACCATGCTGGTGTTGGTCTTCTGTCGCTTGGCGATGTCCTCCAACAACAGGACCTGCTGCTGCGCGTAAAGAAGGTTGTTGAAGGCCCGCTTCAAATCGTAAGCCAGTTGCGCTTGCGTCTGCCTCAAGGAGGCTTCCGCCTGCGTTTTTTGCGCCGACGCCGAATCGTAGGAAGCCTTGTCCTTGAAGCCGTTGAAGAGGTTCTCGGAGAGGGACAGGTTCATCCCGTAGGAAGTCGAGGTCCCGTCACCGAGAAGCCCCGAAAAGGCACCGCCGTCCCCGGATTGGTTGGCCGAGGCTCCCGCGGAAACGCTCGGGAGGAAACGTCCCACCGCCTGCTTTTTAGAGTAGGAGGCTTCGCGAACCTGGGCGCGCGCCTGCGCCAACTCGAGATTTTGAAGGGAGGCTTCCCTCAGGCAGTCGGCCAGGGTCAAGGCGTCGCCGGCGCGAGCCGGGAACACCCCGGCGGCCGCCAGGAGCGCGAAAAACGCCGCGGCCCGGAGTTTAAGAATACGTTTTCTTTTCACCGTCAAGAACTCCCTTTTTTACCGCGGAGACGCGGAAGATCTCGGAAAGTTTTTTGTGAACGACTTTGAGCGCGGCAACCGCACGGCGCGCCTCGCTAAAATCACCGTTTCGGGGGAGGATCGATCGCGCTTCCCGGCGGAGGCCCTTGACGGAGCCCACGACCCCAGGGCCTACCCATACGCCGTTTTTCCATTCTTTCCAATAGAGCGTCGAACTTGGATGCCTGTTCGGGGTCAAGGACGGCCCGAATTTCCGCCTCTCCCGCCTTGCGGATCGTTTCGAACCTGGGTCGAGCCATCTCGCCGACGGAATCCATTTGATTTTTACTTACGGCCAGGATTCCCTCGACTTTCACGCGTTGTTCTGCCGTGAGCTTCAACTCACGGTCCAGTTTTTTCAGGAAAAACCGCGAGGGATCCTTCTTGGCCCAGGTGTGGGTGTAGAAATAGCGGAAACCCCAAGCCCCGCCCGCCAGTCCCAAAAGAATCCCCAAGAGAAAAACAATGACGTAACGAAAACCGTTGTTATTCACGGAAGTCCTCCACGGAGATGGACAGGGGCTGGATCGTCCCCACATCGGCCCATTGGCTGTACGCGATGCTTGAAAGCGAACGGTCGGCGTCGGCCCAAGCGGGATCCGGCATGTGGAAGGCGGAGAAAAACATCACCAGCATCGCCAAGGCTCCCATCGCGGGCAAGGCGAGACGGCGCCAAGTCCAGGCGGAAACGCCCGTCTTTTCGTCCAGACGGGCGAGGACCCTGCCCGAAAAACCCGCCCGGGGTTCGACCCGGAGCGGCGCGAACAACGAACGGTAGGCTTCGTCGGATCCGCGGCAGGTATCGCAGTCGGTCAAATGACGGTCCACCTTCAAAGCCTCCTCGGGAGGTAGAACTCCGTCGCGATGCTCGCCGAGGTTTTCCAGTATTTCTTCGTGGTCCATGGCTTTTCCACGCCTTTCCGCTCTGCTATTCGACGTCTCGGCCTTCCAAAAGGTGTCGAACCCGCGCCCGAGCCCGTTTCAACCGGCTCTTGACGGCGTCCAGGCTCAACCCCAAAACCCGCCCTATTTCGTCGTAATTCAGCTCCTCAAGCTCCCGCATCACCAGAATCTCCCGTTCAGCCTCGGGCAAAAGCCCCAGGATTTCCTTGGCGCGGGCAAACCCCTCCGGTTCTTCCCGGGGGCGCTGGACGAGCGATTCGGGAAGATCCTTTTTTTCATCCAGAATCGCGTCCAGGGAAAAAACCGCGCGGCGGGCGCGGCACCGCAAAATGTCCCGGCAGTGGTTGATGCCGATGCGGGTCAGCCAAGTGCGGAAGGCGGCGTCCCCCTGGAAACGCGCCAAGGCGCGATAAGCCTTCAGGAATGTTTCCTGGGCCGCCTCCTCCGCTTGGTGGGGATCGCCCAAGATCCCCAAGCAGAGGCGGTACAAAGGGGTCTCGTGTCGTCGAACGAGCTCGCCGAACAGGTCCTTGTCGCCCGCCAGGACGCGTCGAATGATTTCGGGGTCTTCCAGAACCGCCTCCGATGGTCACGTGACCATTTCACCACACCCTTCGCCAAGATCACTTAGAACGACGCCGGCATTTCTGATCCGAGATCGCCAAGCATTCCAACGGGTGGGCGATTGAGCCTATGAGATCGTGAAAGGGGGATTGTAGCAAAGTCGACCGAGCCATCGTCCATCAAGCCATCAACTATCGAATCAACACCAACGGGACGCACCGCCGCTTGACGTCGGTCTCCAGGACCATGTAATACAGCCCGTTCGCAAGGCCGGTCAGGTCCATCTCGACCTCGTGGATCCCCACCCCGGTATACACTTCCCGTTTCCTTACCAAACGGTCCGCCGTCGTGAAGAGCTTCAAATCCGCCCATGACACCTTGCCGGGCAGGAAATAGACCGCCGACACCCTGTTTCCGGACTTGACCGGGTTGGGATAGGGTTGGAGATCCCCCTTGTAATACGGGGTGGGCGTGGGGGTGAGGCTGGCGGTGGGCGTGCCCGTGATGGTGTGGGTTCCGGTGACGGTGCGAGTGTTCGTCGCGGTCGGCGTGGCGGTGGCGGAGAAAGTGCCGGACGGCGTCCGGGTGAGCGTGGGAGTCTCGGTGTGCGTGGGAGTGCGCGTGGGGGTGGGCGTGTGGGTTTCCGTCGCTTTATTCCCCGGGGAAGGGAACGGCGTGAAAACCACGTGGTCCACCCAGACCGCGTCCTCGCCCCATTGGTTGTTCGTGTCTTTCTCGTAGGTCCAACGCACCTCGTGCGTTCCCGCGCCGAATGTCACGGACCTGGATTGCCATTGGGTCGCCCCGCTGATGCCACAAAGCCGTACGCCGTCCACTTCAAGCCAGAGGATGTCGTAACCCGCCTCGGTGGACGTCTGCCAATAGAACGAAAGAATGCCCGGCCCGGTGACGGCACTGGTCATCGAAGCGCGGGTGTAATCCCCGCTCGACTGGATCCAGGCCGCGTCACCCCCGTAAAAGGAATCCTCCGTCTCGAACGCCCACGGGTAGGCCGTCCCCGTCGTGAAAGCGAGTTGATCGTTGTCCACCGCCTCGGCCAGGGAGGAATGGGGCGTGGGGGTCCAGGTCGCCGTGGCGGCCGATGGGGAGAAACTCACGCAGTCCAGCCAGGCCGCGTCCTCGCCCGCGACGCTATTCCCGCAACTCTTGTCATACGACCACACCACCACGTGCTCCCCGGGGGGGATGTCCAGCGAATGCGGCGTCCACGCGGTCTCGCCGCTCAGCGCGCCCACCTTCACGCCGTCCAGGAAAAGGTTGAAAAAATCGTCGCCCATCTCGGAGGACGTCCTCCATTGGAAAGAAAGCTCGCCGGGTCCCCAAACGGTGGCCCGGATGAAACTGGACTCGCAACGCCCGATGGCTCCCGACCGAACCGCGTCCCCCGCGCAGGACGTGTTGTCCGTCTGGGAAAACGGATGGGTGTTCCCTCCCGGCGAGAAAAGAAGCGTCCCGTTGTCCAACGCCTCGCCCAGCACCGCGCCGACATTGGGGGTCAGCGTGCGGGTGGGAATGGGCGTGCGGGACGCCGTGGGGGTGAGGGTGGGGGTGGCCGGCGTGGCGGTGGGCGCGGCCGCGCCCTGATCTTGCAGTTCCACCCGGAAGGATCCTGTCGGGCCCCCCGGAGCGGCGCCATTGTTGAATACAAGGAACCCGTACCAGTCGTCGGCGGAAGGCTTGAAATCGAAGGTCTCCGTTCCCCCCGCGCCCGAATCGTCCGCCAGAACGGCCGCCGCCGACCTTCCCGCCAGGAAAACGCCTCCGTGCGATTGGAAAAGCGCGGCGCCCATGTCCAAGTCACCCGTCACGGCCGAAACGGTGAACCGGTAGGATTTCCCCCGCTCGAGAAACACGTCCCAGACATCCACCAGGGAGGAAGGATCGGAAACCGCGATGGTGACGGGTTCCGCGGTTTTGAGTCTTCGCTCCTCGTGGCACATCTCCACCACCGAATCCTCGGGCGGCCCGTAGGCCATGCGAACCCACGCCGGGTGGCCCACAGCGCAGTGGTTGTAATCGGCCACCACGAAATCCACGAGCCCAGTGGACTCGATGGAGGAGGCCAGCGGACGATCCAACTCGTCGTACAGGGCCAGATCCTTGTCCGGATCCGTTCCGCCGTAAGCGCGAACCGCCACCGCGGTCCAATAATTCTTGGTGGGGGTGTAGGTCCAGGTCCAGGGGGCATCCCCCAGATTCACGGGAACCTTCGAAACGAGCGTATCCCGCACGGGATAGATGTAAGCCGCCCCTTGCGTGTCGAAGGGCTCCAAGGTTCGTTTTTGGGTTTCCTGCTCCTGGGCCACCCCGTACATGGTCCAAGCGGTGTTGCCATCGCCCATCCAGGGTTTGTGGGCGTCGGTGAACCAGCTCTCATAGACGTCCAGGATAAGGAGGAGATGCCCCGCTTCGTGGGTCATGATCTCCTCGGCGTCGTATTGACCCGCGGCGGGCGTGTCCGATCCCGTGTAAAAAGTGTGGTCGTGCGTGTTGAAAATGATGTCCGCCTCGTAGAAATGATGGGTGTTCGGGTCGGCGTAACCCGACCAGGTGATGGCCAAGGCACCGGCCATGCTTGAGTCGTAATTGGAATCGTCGGGCAGGATGGGAGAGACCACGTTGTAACCATCGGGGTTTCCGAAAGTCACGGACGCCCCCGACAGGGCCGCGGGAACCCGGAACCGGAAATTGGTGCGCGGCGCCTGGGACCAGTTGAAAGCGCCCTGCGCCAAAGGCTGGTGCCAATCGGTCGAGAAGGCGTTGTCCAAATACAGAGTCACGGGGATATCGGCGTCATCCCAATGACGGCCGTCATAGGCGTTGTGGACGAAATTTTCCACGGCAAGGGCCGGTGAAAAGGCCGCCAGGAACAAAAGAATGAAACCGGAATAACGCCTCCTCACCATCCCCCTCCGGTCTTGGCGTCCCTCAATTTTTGTCTTTCCCTCGGGGTCAAGGTGACCGGGCGGGACGGGTCCCCCTCCTGGCTCCGGATTTCCCTCAGCTTGGTTTTCTCAACGCGGGGCGCCAGGATTTTCTTGAAAGAGGAGCTCGCGGGCGCGCTTTGTCCCGTCTTTCGAGCCGCCGCGCCCAGACGCCTCGGTTTCGGGTTTTTCAGATGACGCTCGACTTCCTCGCGAAGATCGCGGAGGGATCGTCCATCGCGCGATCGCCCGGCGGCGTCCATTTCCAGTCGTCCTTGAGTCCATCCGGTGACGTTGTAGAATCGCCCGTCTTCCTCGGGCCTCGCGGCGAGAAAAAGCAGGTAATTCCAACCCGGGACGAAGGAGGGCGCTCCCGGAATGCGGGTCTTGGCGGGGTCCTCCCCCGTTTGTCCCCCCAGAATCTTGAGGGTGACGGATCCTGAAGGCCGCCCTTTCCAGGTTTCCGCGATCGTCACGGTGACATACGTGAAGCCCCGGTGCTCCTTCCCGTCCATCGTTCTCGAGATGGTGGCGATATTCCCCACCACGACGAGGTCCGATTCCCGGGTCAGGTCCTCGAGACGAAGCGGGACAAGCGTGGTGGCGAAGGACGCGGCCACGGCGAAAAAAAACGCGGAGAAAACAAGCCGAGCGGGAAACTTGGGAGGGAAACCCAGAAGCCGATTTGCGGGCATATCGTTCCGTTATTCGTTGTTTGAAAGACAATTCATTATACCGCGACTTCGAACATAAGCCTTTTCCACGGCCATGAAAAACATCCGGAAATACTCAGACAGGGGCCTGGAATCCATCGGGGGCGGGGACGCGCGGCTCCTCGCGCGGAAAGAGGGTCGTACCCATCAAGACGTTTAGCCGTTAACACTGAACGATGAGGGCCCGGATCGTAAAGCCTATTTCTGGATCATGACCTTCAATATCAACGTGCCTGCATTCCCTGAATGGACACGGATGAAATACAACCCGTTTGAAACAAGTTTGCCCTTCATGTCACTCAGGTCCCACACCACGGTGCGCGGCCCGTTCACCTCGATGGTTTCCTCGTAAACCTTGCGATAACCCACCGTGTACACCGACCAGACGACTTTCTGCGGGCAGGAGGTCAGAAGGTCAATTTTCACCGTCTCCCCGAGGGAAGTGACCGGGTTGGGGTACGCCACACTGCATCGCAAATCGCCGCAAGGCACGTCGATCGGCGTCGGAGTGGAGGTGGGGGTCCGCGTGTTCGTGGGTGTCAACGACGCGCTCGACGTGAACGTGGGCGTAATCGTCCACGTGTGGGTCCAGGTGTCGGTCGGCGTGTGCGTCCACGTGTGGGTCCAGGTGTCGGTCGGCGTGTGCGTCCAGGTGT
>CAZSKE010000037.1:0-324 GCA_964607325.1 uncultured bacterium
TCGTCCAGAGGGAGGTCCATGAGTGACGGTTCAACGGGACGGTTGTTTCACCGTGATCTCAAGCAAGCAATGTCCAAAAGCAGCGGTCGGCGGTCGCGTGAAGCGGCGGAGTTTTGAATATTTCTAAACCGCTGTTTTAGTCCGCGGCCTGATTCGGTCGTTGTCTTGCATTTTTTTGGGGAACGTCTGGTCCGGGATTGAGCGGCGGCGCTGTTCCTCCTTGCGGAAACCGGCCTTTTTCCCCATGATAGGCCCTGGCTGAAACACCCTTCAGAAACCAGGAAGTCCCTTGTCCACCCACCCTCGCCTCGACGGATCGGCGTA
>CAZSKE010000037.1:334-10872 GCA_964607325.1 uncultured bacterium
GGCGACGGGAGTGAGCGGGGGGAGTATGTTTCGCAGGACACCATCCTGCGCGCCTTGGGGCGTCCCCACCGTTCCATCAACCTCATGTACTGCTATTACCCCTTCGACAAAGGTTGGCCGCTTCGGGCCCAGGAGGCCTTTCCGCACCTGAGGCCGAAGGATGGGACCAACTGGGTGCATCCTTACGACAATTATTTCCCCTACGGCCAGCCCAAACGCGCGGGAGGACCCGTCCAGCCTTTCGAGGAGATCCGCGACATCCGCCGCCACGGCCAGGATGTGACCTTGACCCTGACCATGGACCCGCTCTGCAAGGATGCCCAACTCATCCGCATCGCGCGGGAATTGAGACCCTTCGGCCGTCTGCGTTTGCGCGTCAACCACGAATGCGATGGCTTCTGGTTCGCCTTCAACCGCCGTTATAGCCGGCGCCAAGTCGTCGAGTTTTTCGTCCGTTTTTCCCTGATCCTGAAACGCGAGGCGCCTCTCGTGCGCGTCCTGTGTTGTTGGGGCCATTGGGACCGGAAGAATAAAACGGTGAGTTATCTCGACGAGTTGTTTCCCCTTCTGCAACACGCGGACGTCTGGACGGTGGATAAATACCTTTCCCTGCATTACGCCTGGCCCTCGAAGGATTGCGAGGAAGGCGGCGAGGGGTACAGCACCGAGGGCGTGGCGGGTTCCTGGGAGGACTTGCGCCAGGTCCAACGGGTGTTCGCCGAATCGACGCGTCTCGATCGGCCGGTGGAGATCGGGGAGCTTAATTTCGACGGCAACGTGGCCGGGCTCGACGCGCAGGCCGCCATGGTCAAGAAATTCTACAAACGCATCCTGGACGAGAAGCCGCGCTGGCTTTCCGGCGTCACCTTCTACCAGTTCCGCGATCGGGGCCGGCTGGGATTGGAAATCGAGGACGAGAACAACCCGGACGTGGGACGCCCCACGCCGCTTTTGGAGACCTACCGGAAGATTATCGCCGACCCGTATTTCCAACCGCGCGAGACGTGGAAGAAAACACGCGCCCTCCGACTTCGCTGGACGGCCTCCGACGACGCCGTGGGGCTTGGGTGGAAAGCGCGGCTTCCGAAACGTCCCGTATACCTCGAGCTCTTCCTGCCCCGGAAACTGAATCTCATGGTGCGGGTCGGGCATCACTGGTTCTATAAGAAGCCTGGCGTGGAGCGGTTGGACGTTCTGCAAGGGGGCGTTTCCTGGAAAGGGAACAGCCTCCCGATCGTTCTTTTCGCGCCTCCCGCCAACGGCCAACAATCGGGGCCGGTGATAACGGCCCTTCCCTCCGTGCCCGAATTGCGCGCCCGAGGGCCCTGGAAAAAGCGGGCTTTTTAAGAGAACCCCCCAAAAAGCTGGATTTCCCGTCGGGATCCCCGATGAATTCGTTGTGGAAAGAGCTTTTTGAAGAAGAATAGAATAAATGACAATATTAAATATAGAATTATTCACATGTATAAGGATTTATATTAAAAAATAAGCACAATTAGCTTGACGCTGAAAATGTTGATTCTACAATGCCCAAGGAATGGATCGTTTTGGAGAAATATGGGGAATGGCAAATTTCCATATTTCCAAACGTCCTTGGAGCGTTCAAATCCCATGTTTCGTGGCGAATTCCACAACCTCCTCGATGACAAGGGAAGACTTTCTATTCCCGCCAAGCTTCGCGATCAAATCGCGGAAGTAAGCCAACCGGGTCCCCTCGTGATCACGCTCGGTCTCGACGACTGTCTTTGGATCTACCCCAACGATACATGGAAACGAAACGAAGAACAACTGGCTCGTTTAAGCGTTTTGGACACCAAATCACGCGTTTTCGTCAGGGCCTTCACGGCCTCCAAGGGCGAAAGCGAAATCGACAAACAAGGACGCGTGGTGTTGCCGCCGCTCCTCCGGGAGACCGCCAAGCTGGAACGCGAGGTCGTCCTGGTCGGCGCCTTGAACCGCATCGAGGTTTGGGATCGCGACCGGTGGAAGGAAGCCCGAACGACGGCCGCGCAATCCATGAGGTCCATAGCACAAGATTTGGCTGACCGGGGCATGCTGCCGGATTTGATGCTCTAGTTGTGTGATCCTTCGAGGATGGGAGTGGAACCATGAATCCGACCGCGGTGGCCGCGCCGCCAGAAACCGAGTCATCCACGGTTTCCGTCATCCGCCTTTCGGGTGAGCTGGGAGCCGGGGAAATGGATTCCCTCGCGCGCGCCCTGACGAGTCTGCTGGCCGAGAACCGCCGGCGGATCGTCCTGAACTTCAAGGGCGTGCGGTACGTTTCGTTGGGCGGTATCGCGCGGTTGGCGGACCGCAACCACCGGTTCCGGTCGTTGGGTGGGGACATCAAGCTTTCTTGCGTCACGCCTTACGTTTCCAATTTGTTCAACCTGGTGGGCGCCTTCACCTCCTTCGACATCCTCCCCACTGAGGAGGAGGCGGTCGATAGGTTTGAAAACGGGTGAGATGAACGGACCGGAACACGTTCCGGTCCTGAAGATGGAAGCGGTCGACGCGTTGGCTCTCGGTCCTGACGCCGTGGTGGTGGACGCCACGGTGGGGCTCGGGGGTCACGCCCGCGAGATCCTGAAAAGGATCCCTCGGGGACGTCTGATCGCGCTGGACCAGGATGCCGATGCCCTTCAACGCTCGGCCCAGGCCTTCCAAGGGGACCCGCGGGTCACCCTGAAGAAGGCGAACTTCGCCGGCCTCCTGGATGTGCTGGGGGAAGATTCCATCGAAAAGGTGGACGGGATCCTGATGGATCTCGGCGTCTCCTCCCTGCAACTGGGCACCCCCGAACGGGGCTTCTCCTTTCAACACTCCGGTCCCCTCGACATGAGGATGGACCCCGCCGGGGCTTTCCGCGCCTTCGACATCGTCAACCGATACGACGAGCGTGAGCTCGCGCGCGTTTTCCGTGAATTCGGCGAGGAGCCGAAAGCGGGAACGCTCGCGCGCCGCGTGGTGGAGGCGCGGGGCCAAAAACCCCTTGAAACCACGGACCAATTGGCGGCCCTCGCCGAGGGGCTTTACCCCTCGCGAGGTCCCCAGGCGTCCCGTCGCCATCCCGCCACAAGGCTCTTTCAAGCCTTGAGGATGGAAGTGAACGGGGAATTGGAGGCGTTGGAGCGGGGTTTGGAGGCGGCTCGACAAGTCCTCCGGCCCGGGGGGCGCTTGGCGGTGATCACCTTCCACTCATTGGAGGATCGGATCGTCAAGCGGTTCCTGGCGCGGGAATCGAAAGGTTGCCTTTGCCCGCCGAGGATGCCGGCTTGCGCTTGCGGCCACCAGGCGTCCTTCAAGTTGGTGACCCGCAAGCCGGTTTTGCCGGGGCCCGAGGAGGCGCGGGAGAACCCGCGGTCGCGAAGCGCGAAGCTTCGGTGCGCGGAAAAGATCTGAGCCGCGGGAAAGGCGCAAGTTCAACCACGGAGAACCCCGCAGCAGAGACTTCGTCACGCGACGGGGCTCAGCACACTCGGTGGTTCATGAGGTTTGGAAATTGGCGGGAGGCGCGGATTGGCCGAGGGACTGAACGACATGCCGGGGGTGCAAAAAGCCGTGGAGGCCCTTCAGGGCGGGCTCTTCCTCCGGGGCGACCTGGCCAAGGCGGTTCGGAAAAGGGATTTCCACGGAACCGCTTGGGCGCTGGCGTTGTTTTGCCTCTTGCTGTCGGCGTACGTGTGGGCCCACTCGTACGTGGTGCACCTGGGTTACCAGGTGCAGGCCTTGAAGACGGAAAAGAAAAAACTCACGAACGAGTACTACTACCTCCAATACAAGTTGTACGACGTGCGCAACCTGTCCCGCGTGGAACAGATGGCCAAAACTCAGCAGGGGATGAAGACGCCCTCGTCGGATCAGGTGGTGATTCTCGAGGAGCCCGGTCGCCGGGTTCCCAAGTGGATGCTGGCGTTGGGGAAGCGCTAGCCGGGCGCGTCAGGGGTTGGGAGTTTTCCGGGTCGTGGGGTGACGGAAGCCTGAAAGGCGGGATGGCGTGGTGACTGGAAGTTTCCAAAAACGACTCAAGGCGCTCGGCCTTCTGGTGGTCTTGGCGGGCGCGGGTGTCACCGCGCGCCTCCTTTGGCTGCAGGTTGTGAGATATGTGGATTTCCGCCAGATGGCCCGTCGCCAGCAATTGACGCCCCGGGAAGTCCGGGCTGAGCGTGGCTTGATCGTGGACCGGGGGGGCGTGCCCCTGGCCGTCAACGTGGACCTTTTCAACGTGTACGCCCATCCCGCGCAAGTCAAGGACAAGAACGGAACCGCGGCGGCCCTCGCCAAGGCTTTGGGGCTTCCGCAGGCGTCCATTCTGCGGCGTCTGCAATCGCGCGAAAACTTCGTTTGGATCGCGCGGCAGGTCCCCTATGAGCGGTCCAGCGCGGTTGAGAAGCTCGATTGCTCGGGCATCGGGGCTTACCGGGAACAGCGACGGTTTTATCCCGACCGGGATATGGCGGGTCACGTCCTGGGTTTTACCGGCAGGGACAACCAGGGGCTCAAGGGCCTGGAATCGCGTTTCGACAAGCTCCTGACCGGCGAATCGGGGCACGTGGTGCTCGAGCGGGACGCCAAGCGAAACGCCGTGCTGGCGCGCGGGGGTTCGCGGGAGCCTCGGGACGGGCTGACCGTCGTGACCACGCTCGACCGGGTCATCCAGCACGTCACGCAGATCGAGCTCGAGAAGGCGTTCAACAAGTACCGTTGCCGGTCGGCCTCGGCCATCGTGATGGACCCCAAGACGGGCGAGATCCTCGCCATGGCCAACCTGCCGGCGTTCGATCCCAACCACTACAAGTCCTATTCCTTCGAGGAGCGGCAGAACCGCTCGGTGGATTACGCCTTCGAGCCGGGCAGTACCTTCAAGATCGTCCCGTTGGCGGCCGCCATCGAGGAAGGCGTCCTGAACGAGGATGACCGCATCTACTGCGACAACGGCAGGCGGAAATTCGCCTACAACCGGGTCGTCACCGACCACGAGAAGCACGGCTGGATCACCTTGCGGGAGGTTTTCGGGTACTCGAGCAACATCGGGATGGTGAAGGTGGGCGAGAAGCTCGGCAAGGAGACTTTATACCGCTGGAGCAAGCGGTTCGGTTTCGGGGTCTCCACCGGGGTGGACCTGCCCGGGGAGGCGCGGGGCGTTTTGGCGCCGCCTGATAAATGGACCGGGTTCACCATGACTTCCGTGCCTTACGGATACGAGGTGTCGGCCTCGCCCCTCCAGATCGCTTGCGCGTACGCCGCGGTGGCTTACGGCGGCACCATGATGCGTCCGTTCCTGGTTCAAAGGCTCGAGGACAAGGACGGGCGGGTCGTGCGGGAGTATTCGCCGCAAAGGCTTCGCAAGGTCTGTTCCGCCAAGACCGCCAAGCGGTTGACGGACTTGCTGAGGTGGGCCGTGGAAAAAGGCACGGGCACGCAGGTAAAACTGGAGCATTACACGGTGGCGGGCAAAACCGGAACCGCCCACATGCTCCTGAACGGGAAGTACTCCATGAACAACTACGTTTCCTCGTTCGTGGGTTTTGTTCCCGCCGAGGATCCCCGGTTCGTCATTTACGTCTCGATGGAGGATCCCCGGGGCGTGTATTGGGGCGGGTACACCGCCGGGCCGGTTTTCCGGGAAGTGGCCCGCCGGATCCTGGCTTACGCCAACGTGCCTCCCGAGGGTCGGGGCGCCCCGCGGGCGGTCACAGCATCCGTCGTTCCTTCCTTCTTAGGGCTCACGGAGGCCCAATGCCACGCGCTGGCCGGGTCCTCCAGGTTGTCCCTCCGCTTCAAGGGGGAGGGAAGCCGCGTGGTGTTCCAGTCGACGCGCGCCGGCGCCAAGCTTCCCCAGGGCAAGAAAGCCCTCGCGATGGAATTGACCCTGGGCGCTCCCAAAATCCCCATTTCGGGCGAAGGGCGCATGCCCGACCTCCGGGGAAAAACCAAGCGACAGGCCATGGCCCTTCTGGCGCCTTTGGGATTGCGGGTGAATTTCCACGGATTGGGACGGATCAACGGGCAACTGCCGCGGCCCGGAACCACCTTGAGCGCGGGCTCCGCCTGCGACCTGACTTGTGGATCCGGGGAAATGATGGCGGGTCCGGTTGGAAAGGGCGGGACATGATCACGCAACGGACAAGAAGGATGCTTCCGGTTTCCATCACGCGTCGCCGACGGTTGTGTTCCTTCAACGGGTTTTCCGGCCTCGAGAGGCAGGAGGGGTTCACGCCGCGGGAATCCAACGACGAACCCGGCTCCAAACTTGGGGCGCTGGGAGTTCTGGAACCGGTGATGGGCGACGCGAAACGGAATGCCCGGTGAGGCTTTCAAAACTCGCTCGGGACATGAGCGCGGTTTTCCGCGCCGGGGATGGCGACCCGGTCGTGCGGGGATTGGCGGAGGATTCGCGACGGGTGAGGCGCGGGGATGTCTTTTTCGCCATGCCGGGCGCCAAGGTGGATGGGGCCCTGTTCGTTCGCGAGGCCGAGCGCCGGGGCGCCGTCGCCGTGGTGACCCAGGACGTTCCCCTGGCGGAGGCGAGAAGGCCCCAAGTCGTGACCGGCGACATCCGGCGCGCGCTGGCCGACGCCGCGCGGTGTTTTTTCGATCGGCCTTCCCGTCATCTCACGGTGGTGGGAGTGACCGGCACCAAGGGAAAGACGACCACCGCGTACCTGATCCGCCACTTGCTGGGCGCCGCCGGGCGCCCTTGCGGCCTCATCGGGACGGTGACCTACGAGACGGGCAAGCGCAGTGTCGCGGCGCCGAACACCACGCCGTCGTCGCTGACCGTGCAAAGGCTTCTCGACGAGATGTGGCGAGCGCGCTTGAAAGCTTGCGCCATGGAGGTTTCCTCGCACGCGTTGGACCAGGAGCGGGCGCGGGGCGTCGAGTTTCGGGCGGCGGTTTTCACGAACCTCAGCCGCGAGCATATGGACTACCACCGGACGTTCGGCGCGTATTTCGCGGCCAAGCGGCGTTTGTTCACCGAGTTTCCCTCGGTCGCGGTCCGGGCGGTCAACGCGGATGACGCTTGGGGAAGGAAGCTTCTTTCCGGCCTGGGCCGGAAGGCCGTCGGGTACGGGTTCCGGACGCCCTGCGCTTTCAACGCCCGGGTCCTCGCGGTGGAGCCGCGCCGATTGAGTTTCCGGCTCGAGGGCCGGAACTTCGAGGCGCCGTTGTCGGGTCACTTCAATTTGTACAACGCCCTGGCGGCCGTGGCGGTGTTGAGGGGTTTGGGCCTGTCCTGGGAGGCTCTCGCGGAGGGGCTTCGAACGGCCCCGCCCCCGCCGGGAAGGTTCGAGCCCGTGGAGGAGGGCCAGCCGTTCACGGTCCTCGTGGATTACGCGCACAGTCCCGCGGCCCTCGACCAGGCTTTGCGAGCCGCGCGGCGGTTGGCGGGACGCTCGGGTCGGGTGTTGTCGGTGTTCGGTTGCGGCGGGGACCGGGACCGCACCAAGCGCCCGATCATGGGTCGTCTCTCGGCGTCCTTGGCGGATTTGACTTTCGTGACGAGCGACAACCCGCGTGGCGAGGATCCGAACGCCATCCTGCGGGAGATCCTGGGCGGGATCCCGCGCGGCTTGATCCGCAACGGCTCCCGCCGGGTCTGGGTGGAGGAAAACAGGGCCCACGCCATCCACGCGGCTCTGCGCAAGGCCTCGGCGGGCGACGTGGTGTTGATCGCGGGCAAGGGACACGAGACGTACCAGATCGTGGGGAATAAGAAAACCCACTTCGACGACCGCGAGATCGCCCGCAAGGAACTGAAACGTTTGTGAGCCCCGTAGCGTGACGAAGTCTCTGCTACGGGGTTCTCTGTGGTTGAAGCGGCGGTGGGTGAGGATTCCAGCGATGAGGGGTCGTGATGCGGGACTGGACACTGGGCGACGTGGCGGCGCTGACCGGAGGCCGCCTCTCGGGCGCGGCCGACACGCGAGTGGGCGGGGTTTGCATCGACACCCGCGCGCTCAAGAGGGGTGACCTTTACGTCGCCATCCGCGGCGAGCGACTGGATGGGCACCAGTTCGTGAGGGCCGCGTTTCGGCGGGGGGCGTGCGGGGCGGTGGTCGAGAAGGCCGTGGCGTTTTCGGGCCCCCGCGTCACGGTGGCCGACACGAAGAAGGCTTTGGCCGCCCTGGGAAGGGCCCGTCGTCTTCAGTGGAACGGCCCCGTGGTGGCGGTGACCGGCAGTGTGGGAAAGACCACGGTGAAGGATCTCATCGCGCATTTGTTGGCGGGTGACGCGAAAACGGCCCCGGCGCTCGCGACCCGGGGCAACCTGAACAACCGCTACGGGCTCCCGTTGACGTTGTTGAGGTTGGAGGGCGCCCATCGAAGCGCCGTGGTGGAGCTGGGCATCAACCGCCCGGGCGAGATGGGGATGCTGGCGGACATCGCGCGGCCCGACGTGGCCGTGGTGACGGCGGCCGGGAAGGCCCATCTGGGTTTCTTCACCGGCGTGGCCCAGGTGGCCCGCGAGAAGCTGAGATTGCTGGGAAGCCTGCGAAAAGGCGGTCGCGCCGTGTTGAACGCCGACCATCCGCGGCTGGCTCTCGCCGCGCGGAAGGGGAAGGCGATCCTGTTCGGTCTGGCGTGGGGAACGGTGCGGGCCCGGGACATCCGCTTGGGAACCGATCGCACTTTCTTCACGCTGGTGGCGGGAGGGAAGCGGTACGCCGCGCAAGTGCGGTTGTTGGGGGCGCACCAGGCGGCGAACGCCGCGGCGGCCGTGTCGGCCGGTCTGGCCCTGGGGCTGAGACCCGAGGCGCTTGTCCGGCGCCTGCGGACCTTTCGCCCGGTGAGCGGCATGAGGATGCAGTCCGTCCTCAAGAGGGGCGTCCGGTTCGTGAACGACGCGTACAACGCCTCGCCCGATTCGATGGAAGCGGCGTTGTCGGTTTTCGGGCGGCTCAAGGGAAAAAGGAAGGCCGCGGTGTTGGGTGACATGCGCGAGTTGGGGGCTTTTTCCAAAACGGCCCATCGGGAGGCCCTGAAGCGGGTCGAGTCCCTTCGGCTGGACGCCTTGTTTTTAGTGGGCCCCGCCATGGCCCGGGCGGCGGAGGGCCTTCGGTTGGGGCATCTGGTGCTGTTGTGCGGGACCGCCGACGAGGCGGGACGGTGCCTGAAGGGTTGGGCCCGGCGGGGGGATTTGATTTTGCTCAAGGGTTCCCGCGCGATGGGGATCGAGAAAGCGCTCGAGGCTTTTTGACGCGGGAGCGGTCGTTCGCGGACCGCGGAGGGTTGAGTCGATGAGGAAAGGGGAATTCGAAATGAGGAATGCCCGGTTCGCGCTCCGCCTTCAATTCCGCGTTCCTGGTTTCCAATCGCTGTAAGGAGACGCCGCTTGCTTTACCACCTTCTCGTCCCTTTGACGGACCAGTTCTTCGGTTTCAACGTCTTTCGGTATGTCACTTTCCGGAGCGTGGGCGCCGCTGTGACAGCCTTCGGGCTCAGTCTCCTGCTGGGGACTTGGGTCATCGCGCGCCTTCGGGCGGCCCAATTGGGCGAGAAGATCCGGGAGGACGGGCCGGCCCATCACCATAGCAAGGCCGGAACCCCCACCATGGGCGGGTTGCTGATCCTGATGGTTCTCGGCGTCACGGGGCTTCTTTGGGTGCGTTGGGACAACCCCTTCCACTGGCTGGCGCTCTTCACGCTGTTGTGGTACGGGGCGTTGGGATTCGCGGACGACTACATCAAGGCGGTCGGCGCTTGGGGCCGCCGGGGAATGCCCTGGACCTGGAAGATATGCCTGCAGGTCCTGGGGGCCATCCTGATCGTGGGCGTGTACATCGCGGTGTTGCCGAAGACTTACGCCATGCACACCGCGGTGACCATCCCGTTCTACAAGGCGCCCGTGGACCTCGGCACCCTCTACCCGATCCTGGCCATCCTGGTGATCGTCAGCGCGTCCAACGCGGTCAACCTGACCGACGGGTTGGACGGCCTCGCGATCGGGCTCACGACTTTCGCGGGCATGGCCTTCGCGGTCATCACGTACGTGGCGGGCAACGTGAAGTTCGGCGAGTACCTCAAGATCATCAACGTGCCGGGCGCCTCGGAACTCACGGTGGTTTGCGCGGCGTTGGTGGGCGCGGGATTGGGGTTCCTCTGGTTCAACGCGCCGCCCGCGCAGATCTTCATGGGCGACGTGGGTTCCTTGTCCATGGGCGGGCTCCTCGGCGCGCTGGCCGTGATGGTCAAGCAGGAATTCCTCCTGGTGATCGTGGGCGGCATTTTCGTGTTCGAGGCGCTCTCGGTGATCCTCCAGGTGGCCTCCTTCAAGATGCGGGGCAAACGCATCTTCAAGATGGCTCCGCTCCACCATCATTTCGAGCTGTCGGGCGTCCCCGAGTCGAAGATCATCGTGCGTTTTTGGATCGTGTCCATCGTGTTGACGCTGATGACCCTGGCGACGCTCAAGCTTCGTTAGGAAGCCGTGAGGCATCGGGAGTGTGAGTTGAGGAGTGGTTGGGTGAGAGCCCCTTGGGTCCTTCATCCGCGCTCTTCAGGGTGAAGGTCTCATTTCGGTTGGAGCGAGG
>CAZSKE010000038.1:0-9082 GCA_964607325.1 uncultured bacterium
CATCTGCGCCCCGTACTTCGCCACCATAAAGTTCAAGGCGGCTTGAATGGTGTTGAATGGGCCGTATGCACTGAGGTCATTGCCTCCGTCCTGATTCACATCACACGAGAAGTTGGCTGTCATTGAAAGCGGCATAGGGTTCCTCCTTGGATTTCGAATAGTTCCGCATCGGTTTATTCCGCTACAAACGCCGTATTGCGTCCATTTCCCAACCTATCCTCCACCATCAGGTCGTAAGCATGGCCGTCACGGCAAGGTTGGGATCCAATACTCGGTTGTGAGTGATCGTCCCAACCGTGATAGCGCGCCCCGACGCGTTCCCCGACAGTGCGAATCCCCCTTGTCCGTTGTTGATAAAAGAACATTTCACCCAAAGGCTTCCGTCCACCTCAATGTTTCCAACCACATCGTTGTTGCTGTTGGGGGCGTAAAACACCGTGTGAAATACCTGCGGTGGAGCGTCAACCGATCCCCTTGCCACGACCCGCCCGTTTGCCTTCTGGAGGCAGAAGCACCCAGTAACCAAGCACCCCTCGAAAGTATCGAAAACACGCGCCCCGCCTGTGCCCTCAGTGCTTAATATTGAGTTTTCCAACTTTCCTTGCATCGTGATGATGGTGTAACCCTGCGTTTCAATGATGCAACCGTTCAATCTAGCGCCGCTTTGAACCACATTGATAGCTCTTGTATCCGTCGCGGAAAGCGCATTGAGTCTGCAATTCAGCATTTCTCCACTTACCGCCTCGATGATTGACGAGTAGGTTCCCATTTGATTTGCTTGAAACGTGGTGTTCCATACAGTGCCGGCAATATTCCCACAAAGGGAAATGGCCGCCGTGGTAGTTGAAGTGACTTCGCAGCCGAATATTTCGCAACCCACCGGCAAGTTACTGATACAGCGCTGGGTGCTTCGTATACGACAATTCACAACGCGAACATCAACACCGGCACTGATTCTCAGCGCAAATTCGTCGGTCTCCCCTGTGTATTCGATGGTTAAGTTCGAGAAATGGTTTCGGGCATCCCCGGCGGCAGCGCCGATCGAAACGGGCGTGCCGGTCGGACTGCACAGGATGGTTGTTCCCTTGCCGGCACCGGTGAAATCCAGATATTGATCGGTACCGTTGTTGACGATAATGACATCCCCCGCCTCGTTGTAGATGCCCGGCGCGAGGTTGATCACCCCCTTATGGGCCGCATCCAAACCCGGAAACTCCGCCTGCAGGTACTGGATAGCCCTTTGGATTGTCTTGAAGGGGCCTGCAAAGGAAGCATCGTTTCCGCCTTCCTTCACCACATCACAAGAATAGTTGGCCGTCGAGGAAAGCGGCATAAATCACCTCCAAATTTTTCCAGCGCAAGATTAATACTCCCGCCTTACCGCATCCCTGTCAAGTATTGAGTCATTTTTTATTCAATAAAAGACCTTCGCCAAGCTTTCGAGAGAGTTTTAACGTGCCACATATGCATCATTCTTAGATAAGACCCCGCATGGGCCATTAATACTGTGCGATTGAAACAGATTCGTTACTGGTTTTTCCCAAAACCATGGTTTATCAACACATTCCACAACGATGGCATCGGCAAAGGCGCCTTAAACTTCATTCATGGCATATTCGAGTATCAGAAGTTGTTCCGGAAGTGATCTCGCGTCTTCACGCTCCGCCGTTGAATCCCCTCTACTTTCCCGATTTTTCGGGCGTCATTCCCATGTCAATTTATTCAGTATTGGATTTCACTGGATACAAGTTGTGTCGGATGTCGGAATTGAACCTATATAGTGTAGGCACCGGTAAACATTGTGGATAGGCTCGGGATTTTCGAAGAATAAGACCGGCTGCTCCCGGGAACCGACACCGCCCAGATAAAAAAAAACAAGGGTCTTCCCCATTTGGAGAAGACCCTTTCAATAATCCCTCGGATTTATGACCGTTACTGGCGCTTCAGTTAAAAGCCGGCGGATTTCCTCAAGGCGGCGGCCTTGTCCGTGCGCTCCCAGGTGAAGTCCTTGTCCGCGCGGCCGAAGTGGCCGTAGGCGGCGGTCTTCTCATAGATGGGACGGCGCAGGTTGAGCGCCTTCATGATGCCACGCGGCGTCAGGTCGAAGTGCTTCCGCACCAGCGCCGTGAGTTGTTCCTCGGGCAACCGGCCCGTGCCGAAGGTGTGCACCAGGACGCTGGTGGGTTCGGCCACCCCGATGGCGTACGAAATCTGCAGTTCGCACTGGTCGGCCAACCCGGCCGCCACGAGGTTCTTGGCCACATAGCGCGCCGCGTAGGTCGCGGACCGGTCCACCTTGGAGGGATCCTTCCCCGAGAAGGCTCCGCCGCCGTGGCGGCCGTAGCCCCCGTAGGTGTCCACGATGATCTTGCGGCCGGTCAAACCCGTGTCTCCCAAGGGCCCGCCGATCTCGAAGTTTCCGGTGGGGTTCACAAAAACCTTGGTCTTGGAATCCATCAGGGACGCCGGAATGACCTTGCGGATGACGTGCTTGATGATGTCGGCCTTGATCCGTGAATGCTTCATGGGGGCGTGCTGGGTTGAAACCACCACCGCGTCCACCCGAACGGGCTTGCCGCCCACGTACTCCACCGAAACCTGGCTCTTCCCGTCCGGCCGCAGGTACTTGACCACGCCCTTCTTGCGCACCAGGGTGAGGCGCTGGACGAGCTGGTGGGCCAGCATGATGGGCAGGGGCATCAGTTCCGGCGTCTCGCGGCAGGCGAAGCCGAACATCATGCCCTGGTCGCCGGCGCCTCCGGTGTCCACGCCCATGGCGATGTCGGGCGACTGGCGGTTGATCGCGATCGACACGCCCGCCGTCTCGGCGTCCAGTCCGGCCTTGGCGTCCACGTAGCCGATCTTGCGGATCGTGTCGCGCACCACCTTGCTCCAGTTGACCTGCGCCTTGGTGGTGATCTCGCCCGCCACCAGGACCAGGTTGCAGGTCAGGAGCGTCTCGCACCCCACACGGGAGAACTTGTCCTGCTTGAGACAGGCGTCCAGGATGGCATCCGAAATCTGGTCGGCCACCTTATCGGGATGCCCCTCGGTCACGGATTCGGAAGTGAAGAAAAAGCGCTCCCGGCCCAACAGTGAAAGTGCGGACATGCTTGATTCTCCTTCTTGTGATTCGGCGCCGACCCGAGGGTCGGGACACAGGTCAAATCAAAAGCCCCGGCTCCGAGGGGGAGCCAGGGCGGCTAGGACAACCACGGCGCTCCTCAAGGGCCTACGAGGCGACGCGACCCGTCAACAACCCGCGTCGAAAAACCGCTCGGCGGCAGGCGTCATTTCAACCCGGTGGTGACCACACCCTTGATGAAGTGCTGTTGACCAGAAAGGAAGATCACGATGATGGGAATGGAGATGATGAGCGAGGCCGCCATCAACAGGTGGTAATCCTGTCCGTAAAGGGACACGAAGTTGGTCAACCCCAAGGCCAGGGTCTTGTTGGCGTTCGAGTCGAGGTAAATGAGGGGGTTCATGAAATCGTTCCAGTTGTAGACGAACGAGAAGATGGCCACGGTGGCCAACGCGGGCTTGCAGAGCGGCAACAGGATGTTCCAGAACAACCCCAGGTTCGAGCAACCGTCGATTTTGGCGGCCTCGTCGAGCTCGTAGGGAATGGTCATGAAGAACTGCCGCATCAGGAAGATGTTGTAAGCGCCGCCGCCGAGGAACGCCGGCACGATCAAGGGATAGAAGGTATCGTACCAGCCGAGGGTCTTGAAGAGGATGAAGGTGGGAATCATGGTGACCTGGCTCGGCACCATCAGGGTGGCCAAGCACAGGATGAAGAGGGCGTCGCGTCCCGGAAACCGAAGGCGGGCGAAGGCGAAGGCCACCAGCGCCGAGGAGAGCGTGGTTCCCAAGGTGCCCAACACCGTGATGACCAGGGTGTTCCAAGCGTAGGTGGAAAAGGTGATCCCCTGGATCCGGACCCAAAAGAAGTACCAGTAATCCAACGCGAATATGCCCGACATGTCCCAGGCCTTGGCGTAGTTGCTCCACTGCAAGGGGCTGGGGATCCAGATCGGCGGGACCGCGAAGACCTGGTTGGGGGTCTTCAGCGAGGTGGATAACATCCAGACCAGGGGGGCCAACATGATGATGGCGCCGACGAACAGCACCACGGTGCCGATCAAGCCGAAGGTTTTTTCCTGGCGTTTCTTGCTGGCCCAGAAGCTGTTGGGTTGGGATTGGCTCATTCCGCGTTTTCCTCTGCGTCGTTGATTGATCGACCGCTAAGACAAAACCCGTCGCGCATGGTGCGGGTCCTTCGGGCCCATGGCCCTCCGGATGGCCTTACCGCGCACGGTAAGGTCATTTCTTCAGTTCGCCCTCGTAATGGACCCACTTCTTCTGGTACCTAAACTGGACCCAGGTTGCCAACATGATCACCACGAAGAGCACCAACGCCAGGGCCGACGCGTAACCGTAATGGTAATAACGGAAGGCCTTCTGGTAGATGTACAGCACCATGACCAAGGTGGAATCCGCGGGACCGCCGAGGCCGTCGGTGATGACATACACCTGGTTGAAGATCTGGAAGGAGAAAACGATGGAAATGATGAGCTGGAAGAAAATCACCGGGGACAGGCCCGGCAAGGTCACGTAAAAGAACTGTTGCCACTTGTTGGCGCCGTCGATCTCCGCGGCCTCGTAGTGCGTCTGGGGGATTCCCTGCAGTCCCGCCAAGTAGATGATCATGCCACCGCCCACGCCCCAGAAACTCATCAAGATAAGGGCGGGTTTCGCCCAAACCTCGCTGGCCAACCACTTGGGGCACTCCGAAATGGGGATGCCCGACATGGCCGAGATCATGTAGTTGAGAAGGCCTGAATCCGCGTTGAAAATCCATTTCCACAACACGGCCATGGCCACGCCGGATCCCACCACCGAGGGCAGGTAATAAATGGCGCGAAAGAGATTGATGCCCCTGATCTTCTGGTTCATCAGCAAGGCCACCACCAGGGAAAGCACCATCCCGATGGGAACCGACAGTAAGGTGATGTAAGCGGTGTTGTAAAACGACGCCCAGAAACGGGGATCGTTGGGGATGAGCGTCCAGCCGAAGACATTCAACAGGAAGGAGCCGAACCCCCCCATCGTGGCCAGATTCTGGATCATCACGCCCTGGGTGCCGCCCTGGAGCACCGCCAAGGTGGCCGGCTCCTGGAAAATCGCGGGAGAAGGAAGCGTGAGCGTGCCCGAAGCCGTATTGACGGCCGCCAAGGTCACAGGACCTTGGGTCACCATCTCCCCCACCTGGGAGAGTTTGACGAACCCGAACATCTCGTTGAAGTTGGCCATCCCGACGAACTTGAGCGGGCCGATCAAGTCCCATTCACAAAAGGAAAGGAAAAGCGCGGCCAAGATCGGTCCCGCCATCAAAAACACCATCCAGACGAGGAAGGGAGCGATGAACAAGTAGGCGCTCATCGCCTCCTTGCGGCGCAAAGGGGTCAAAGTTGCCATGGATGGGTTCTGCCTCCGAATTCCGGGCGCGGACGCTCGGTTATTGGGTGACGGGCGGCTTGGCGGCCAACAGGGGCTTCAGCTGTTCGGCGGCTTGCTGGGCGGTCAACGTCCCGCTCCAGATCTTGTCGAACACGGGCCCCATCAGGCCGTACTGGACCTCGGAGGTGTTCTTGGCCATGGGCATGTATTTCACATACTTGACCGCCTCGAGGAGCATCTTCTTGTTCTGGGGGTCCTTGCCGTCCAGGAACTCGGCTCCGGAGGCGGCGGACATGATGGCGGGTTGGGCCAACCCCGTGGCGGCCAACTTCTTGGCGCCGGCAGGTCCCGAGATGAACTTCACCAGTTCCCAGGCGGCCTTCTTGTTCTTCGAGGTCTTCAGGATCCCGTAGCCCGACCCGCCGGTACCGAAGGCGCGGATGCCCGTGGGCCCCTTGGGGAACATCGCCACGTCCCACTTGAATTCGGTGATATCGCGGAAGCGCGGGGTCTTCCAAATGCCCGACAGGAACATGGCCACCGAGCCGTTGATGAAATAATCGGACGTGCCCACGCCGCCCATGGCGGACAATCCCGAGGGAGAAGGCATCACTTTCCACTTGTAGATCAAGTCGGCCCGGAACTGTATGCCCTTGACGAAACCGGGGTCTTCCGCGAGAACCCACTTGGTGGGCTTCTTCACATCATCGGCCCACTTGCCGCCGGCCGAATACAGCCAGGGTTCGAACATGGTCCAATCGTCGATGAAGGCCCAGCGGGTCACCTTGCCGGTGGCGTCCTTCTTGACGAGTTTCTGCGCGGTGGCCAGGAACTGGTTCCAGTCCCAATCGTCACTCGGGTACGGAACCTTGGCCTCGTCGAAGGCCTTCTTATTGTAATAAATCACGCAAATGGGCGCGGTATCGCGCGGAATGGCGTAGGTGTTGTTGTTGACCGAGAAGCGATCCAACACCTGGGGATAGTACTCGCCCAAGTTGAAGTTATCGGATTGGATGTAGGGGTTCAAGGATTCGAAAGCGTCGCGCAGGTACAGGTCCACGAAGTTGTTCGTCTCGACGAAAATCACGTCCGGGGCGCTGCCCGCCGCGATCTGGGTCAACAACTTGGTGGTGTACTCATTGAAGGGGATGCGCTGGAGATCCACCTTGATCTCGGGGTGGGCTTTCTCGAAATCGGCGATGAGGTCCACCAGGATCTGGTTTTCCTGGAGATCTCCCCAGGACGAGATCTTGACCATGCCGCCGTTTTTCTTGCCGCAAGCGCTCAGTCCGAACGCGCCGAGAACCAACACCAGACACGAGATCAACAGCCACGAACGCTTCAAGATTTTCACGCGAAGCCTCCCATAACATGAGTCCCTTGCCGGGTGAATCGAGTCGGAAAGGAGGATAAGCCATCCAAAGCGAAGCAAGTATGGCATAGGGGTTGGGGAGCGTCAACGTGAAAAACCCCCGAAACCCTTGTAAAGGGCTTGTTTTCTTGGCCGCCCCGATGTCGCTCGCTTTATGGAGAAGAGCCCCGCTCCGCCCGACGGCGCCTCCCCTTTTCCCGATCCTCACCCAGATCGGCCACCCCAAAAAAGTTCAAGGGCGCCCTCAATATCCGGACAACGCTCCCCGAATCCTCCCGCATAATAATGGTATGAAACCTCTTCGATTCCGGCGATGGTTCGTGGTTGTTCTATTCCTGTTCGCGGGCGCCGCCCAGGGGGCCGTCTCGATCCGTGCGGACCAAGTGGGCTATCTCCCGGAAGAGTCGAAAATTGCCATCCTCGAGGGAAGGGCGGGGTCCGACTTCAAGGTCGTGGACGTCGAAACCCGCGTGACGGTTTTTTCGGGAAAACTGAGTCGTCCCATCAAGGACCCCGACACCGGGCGAATCGTGCGTCAAGCCGATTTCTCCCCCGTCACGCGTCAGGGCGTCTATATCCTCGAGACATCCGGCGCCGGTTCCAGTTCCCCCGTCACCATCTCCCCCGGCGTTTATGAGGACGCTTTCGTCTTGAGCATGCGTTCCTTCTACGGTCAGCGATGCGGCACGAGGGTGGATCTGGGCCCGAAGTTTCCGGGTTACGCCTACGGCCCCTGCCATATGGAGGACGCCTTATTCCACAAGTCCTCCGGCCGCGACGGAAAAAAACGCGCGGTGGGAGGCTGGCACGACGCGGGCGATTACGGAAAATACACGGTCAACTCCGGCATCACGACGGGCACCTTGCTTATCGCCTGGGAACTCTACGGCGAAAACGCGGCCCGTTTATCCCTGGATCTCCCGGCCACCGGTCGCAAGCTCCCGGATTTTCTGGAGGAAGTCCGGTGGAACCTGGACTGGATGCTGGCCATGCAGGACCAGGACGGAGGCGTCTGGCACAAGCTGACGAGCGAGAGTTTCTGCGGGTTCATCCGGCCCGAGGCGGATCACGACAAGCGTTACATCATCGGCACCGGTTCCGCGCCTTTCAAGAGCACGGCCGCCACCGCGGACTTCGCCGCCGTCATGGCCATCGCCTCCCGGGTGTATCGTCCTTACGATCGCGCCTTCTCCAGCCGATGCTTGAAGGCCGCGATCCAAACATGGAACTGGCTAGACCTCCACCCTCGTGTCGCCTTCCGCAATCCCTCCGGAGTGCGGACCGGCGGTTACGGGGACGGGGATTTTTCGGATGAGCGTCTCTGGGCGGCCGTGGAACTGTGGCGCGCCACGGGCGGCGAGAACTACCACCGGTTCGTGAAAAACCAGGTGGCGCTCCACGCCCACGCCTGGGTGGACGCGAAAAACCCTCCCGCTTGGCCCCAAGTCGGCGCCTTGGCCTGCTGGGATTACGCTTTGAGCGGACGGGAGGACGCCGACCCCGCCACGGTGGGAATCATCCGGGAAGCCACCCTCCGAGCCGCCCGGGAGGTGGCCGGGCGCACCGCCCAAAGTCCTTGGCGCCACAGCCTGTTGACACGCAACTACATCTGGGGATCCAACTCGGTGGCCCTCAACTACTCCATCCTCCTGCTCATGGCGGACCGGATGGAGCCCCAAAAAGCTTTCCGAAACGCGGCCTTGGACAACCTTCATTACATCCTGGGGCGGAACGCTTTCGGCGTCAGCTGGGTGACCGGCCTCGGGACGAACCCCTTCCAGCATCCCCACCACCGCCCAAGCGCCTCTTCCCCTCCAGGAAAACCCTGGCCGGGCCTTCTTTCAGGCGGGCCCAACGCCGGATTGCAGGACCCGGTTTTAGGACGCCTCCCGGCGAACACGCCTCCCGCCCTTTGTTGGCTGGACGAGCAGGGGTCCTACGCGGGCAACGAGGTGGCCATCAATTGGAACGCGCCGTTGGTCTTTGTGCTGGCCTCGACTTTGCCGACGGTCGAAACACCTTGAGCCACCCTGCGGACTAAGCTCACGAGGACATTCGCGCGTTTCAATCAAGCTCCATAAACTTCGTGAACCGAGCGGCTCAGAAATAACGTTGCGTTAAAAACCGTCGCGCCAGAAAATCATCCACCCTTACGGGCAATGAAAGGCTTCCCATGAAACGCGTCACTCTGGTGCTGTCCCTCCTTCTTCTCGCGAGTTTCCCGCCGGGGTCGCGAGCCGCCACTTC
>CAZSKE010000038.1:9092-10842 GCA_964607325.1 uncultured bacterium
AAAACGCGTCAACGCCCTGATGGCGAGGATGACATTGGAGGAGAAGGTCGGTCAGCTGGTCCAAGCCACCTCCGGATGGAGCGCCGAGCATCGTCAAAGGCTTGTCGAAAAAGCCCGGAACGGCGGGATCGGTTCCTTCCTCAATTACACGGGCGCGTCTTCGGTCAACACGGTCCAGAAGGCGGCCCTCGAAAGCCGCTTGAGAATCCCCTTGATCTTCGGGCTCGACGTCATCCACGGCTATCGCACCATCACGCCCATCCCCCTGGCCGAAGCCTGCAGTTTCGAGCCCGCCTTGGCGGAGCGAACCGCCGCGATGGCCGCCCAGGAAGCCCGCGCGGCCGGGTTGAATTGGACCTTCGCCCCCATGGTCGATATCGCGCGAGACGCCCGCTGGGGACGCGTCGCCGAGGGCGCCGGAGAGGACCCGACCCTGGGCGCCCTTTTCGCCGCCGCGCGCACGCGTGGTTTCCAGTCGGTGCCGGGTTTCGCGGCTTGCGCCAAACATTTCGTGGGGTACGGAGCGGCCGAGTCGGGGCGCGAGTACAACACCACGGAGATCTCCGAGCGCTCGTTACGCGAAACATACCTGCCCCCCTTCAAAGCCACGGTGGACGCGGGGGTCAAGACCCTCATGAGCGCGTTCAACGACTTGTCGGGCGTCCCCACCTCGGGCAACCGTCACACCCTCACCGAAATCCTGCGGGGCGAGTGGGGTTTCCAGGGTTTCGTGGTTTCCGATTGGGCCTCGGTGGAGCAATTGATCGCGCACGGCTACGCCGAGGACAAGTCCGAGGCGGCTCTCAAGGCGTTGACGGCCGGCGTGGACATGGAAATGGAAGGCGGGTGCTATTCGGACAACCTGGCCCGCCTGGTGAAGGAAGGAAAGGTTCCCTTGTCGGTGGTGAACAAGGCCGTCAAGCGCGTGTTGCGGGTGAAGTTCGAGTTGGGCTTGTTCGACCAACCTTTCGTGGACCCCGAACTCGAAAAGACCGCCTTTCTCACGCCCGAAAACCTAGCGTTGGCCCGCGAGGCCGCGCGCAAATCCATCGTGCTCCTCAAAAACGAGGGCGACGTGCTTCCCCTTTCCAAGGAACTCGGCCGCGTGGCCGTCATCGGCCCGTTTGGCGACAGCCAGGAAGACTTGTTGGGGTCCTGGTCGTGCAAGGGCGAGGCCAAGGACGTGATCAGCCTCCTCTCGGGCCTCCGAAGCGTCGCTCCGAACGTGAAGTTCACTTTCCAAAAGGGCTGCGAGGCGCTCGCCAACACGAAAAACACCGTCGCCGAGGACCGGTCCATCGCCGACGCGGTCAAACTCGCGAAAAGTTCCGACGCCATCATCCTGGCCGTGGGCGAACCGCGCGGAATGAGCGGTGAGGCCGCCTCCCGGGCCTTCCTGGGATACCCGGGGCGTCAGAAGGAACTGGTTGAAAGGATCTCGAAAGTCGGAAAACCGGTGATCGTGGTTTTGATGAACGGTCGGCCCCTGGCGATTCCCGAAACCGCGGAACAGGTGCCCGCCATCCTAGAGGCGTGGCAATTGGGCGTCCAAGGGGGCCCGGCCATCGCCGACGTCCTTTTCGGCGACGTCGCCCCCACGGGCCGATTGCCGATCTCCTTCCCCCGCGCCGTGGGTCAGGCGCCGATCTACTACAACCGCCGTAACACGGGCCGCCCGCCGATGGACGCCGAACGGGGGGACCAGAAATGGACTTCCAAATACATCGACGTGCATTGGACTCCCCAATAC
>CAZSKE010000039.1:0-10762 GCA_964607325.1 uncultured bacterium
GGGTCTCCCGGGACGTATTCCTTGGGAGCCGCCGAGCGGATTGGAGGAGCGGCCCGAGGGGCATCTGAGGTCGCCGTCACCGGCGCGATCTTCGCCGAATCCGCGCGTTCGACCCACTGGCGCCCCGTCGCGGTTTTTCGGGCCCGGGGAGCCGGAGCGGCGACACGCGGCGGCACCGTCGGAACGACCTCCCCCACGGGCGGAACATCCGGTTCCAGTCCCACATACGTCGTCTCGGCGGCCTCCGAGGAAACGGGCGCCCGCGCGCTCGTGCCCGTCGAGCGCCAAAACACGAGGCACAAGGCGGTCAAGACGATCGCGCCCAGCATGATTGCAAGGATCCGGAATTGCAGGCCGGGATCCTCGAAGTTGAGTATTCTCGTGAGAAAACCCTCCCGCGCGTCGCGGGAATCGGATTCTCCCGTTTTGGCGTTCAGGGACGTGAGGGCGGGTAGTTTCGACTCGATTTTCTCCCACATCCCGGCCGGCGCGGTTTGCGAGGCCGGCCCGAACCGCTCCCCCACCACTTGAAGCACGCGCTTTGCGAATGAAGGATCGGATTCGAGAAGCGAGTTGAAGGCCGAACGGCCTTCCGGCGGCAGGTTTCCCTGGACGAAGAATCGGCTGAGGGCTTCGGGGGTGAACGCGGCCCCCGTTTCCGGGGTTTTCGCCCCTTCCGCGGGTTTCCAATCCAACGGATGACGGGAGGGCGCCCCGGAAGCCACGCGTCGTCGCGCGGCTTGAAGGGCCTGTTGCGCCAAAAGGTCGTCCAACGCCACGCCCGACTTGACAAGGGCCAAGCGCCCGCGCGCGGATTGAAGGGCGTCCGCCACGGCGGCCGTCAACTCATCCCCATCGGGAAGAACCGAGGACGCGGCGGCGGAAAGGACTCCCAGGCGCTCGCGCGCCATTTTCCGAAACTCGGCCTCGTCACCCGCGAGCATCCGATCGACGGACTGCAGAATGGCGGCGTCCATGGCTTCCTCCTAGGGTTGCCTCAAGGTCGTTATTTTACTCCCGGATGACGAGCCCGTTCATTCATCATTCCACGGGCGTACGCGGGGACCTCCCCCAGATACCCTCTCGGCGGGGGGGGCGGGGGGATCGGGGCCTTTTCTGGAGTTAAATCAGGCGTTGGGGCGGGCGTCACGGCCCGGGCGACCCGCGGGTCGGGGCTCTCGATCGGTTTGGGCCCCGGGATCGGCGTGACTGACGCGGTGGGTAAAACCTTCGGGGCAACGGCTTTTGTCGCGCGCGCGACGAGGAGAGTCGGCGGTGTCGCGGTTGGGGACACGGAAACTCGCGCGGGCCCCTGAGCCACCGCGAGCGCGGGATCGGGATCCGTCCGGTATCTCAATCTCCACCGGTCCTTTTCCCAGGCGAACCGGAAGGTTCGAACGCCTCCCCGCGGTTTTCCATCGGTATCCCCGGGGAGATAAATGGGGTAGGCGCGTTGGAGCTCCCGTTTCTCTAGATTCCATTCGTCTCCTCCGCGGTAACCTTCCATCAATTCCGGCGGGGTGATCGGAACCTTGGCTTGGTGGAAACCGACCTCATGGCATTCCAGGATTCGTATCATCCCGTACGCGCCTTTTTCCCCCGAGGAGGTGTAAACCACCAGATCGGGCCAACCGTTTCCATGAAGATCGCCGAACCAAGTTCGCTGGATCCGGCCGTCCGCGTCGAAAACGGACTTGTATCGTAATTCCTCGCCCCGGGGTGTCCACCTGCCCACCTGGACCGCGAAAAATGAAACCCTGGACCCATCCCCCGGAACCTCGCGCACCAAGACGCGCCACTTCCCCCACTCGAAATGGCGCTCATACGGGTGCCCGGAGAAAGCGCGGGCGCCCGGGCCAATCCGGGCCTTCGCGCCCGTCGCGGGATTCCGTTGGGTGGCGCAACCCGCCAGGAATAAAACCGCGAGACAAAGCCACGCGCCTCGAAACAAAGACGTGAAAACGCGTCCCGGGGCCCGGCAAGACCCGGCGAAGGCGTTTTCCCCTTCGGGCACGCTCGTTCCGAAAAACCTGATCGCGAAAAAAAGTCTCAAGATTGTTTATGGCCTTTTCTGGGAATGCCCCGCCCCGGCGCGAGTCGGAGGGCGAGGCATTATATTTCGGAAGCCCATGGGTTTTTGACCCCTCCGGGCTTCTTTCGGGGAACGCTCGACAAATCCGGCCGAAACACCCTCAATATTAGGAGCGTGATTCGCGACTTTTCCCCTGCCTTTTAGGGAGTTTTTGCACTATTTTATACGGGCTCTGTCAAAAGCGTGGCGAACCGGTCTTTCCAACCAATCCTAATTGGATAGAAAAACGATGAAAAGAAAATCAAAGTCTCGAGCCGCATCCCCCATCCGCAAACGCGCCAAGTCCCGCGCCAAACGCCCGCGCGCTCAAAAGGCGTCCAGCGGCCCGATGAAATCCGGCGTGAATTGCTTGGCGGCCCCCGTTTCCGAATCCGGAGTTGGAAACCCCCTTCTTTTCTTCGGCTTCGTCGCGGCGGGGTATTTGTTGCTTCGGATGGACTGGCCAGTCACGGGTTTCGCCTGCCTCCTGTTGGCCACGCTCACCGCCCTGCGAATCCGATCGGCCTCGAACCCCACCCATCAATTCTTAATGGCCGTGAGCGGAATCGCCGGTTTCCTCCTGCTTCTCTACGGGCTCATGGGGTTGCCCGGTCTTGCGATGTCCCTTCCCCCGCCCGTCCCCTGCAAGCCCTCCAAGCCGGTCGCGGACATCTTTCTCGGCTTCATGCTGGTCCTGGGCGGATTCGCGTGGGGACGCTCGGACGCCAACCGTCCCGGCCTCGGGTGGTTCTCCTCCAAGTTGTGGCTGTGGTTGATCCTGGCGGCCGCCGCCTGGATCCGGTTGTCGCATTACGGCGATCCGCCCTCCCTTTATTGGATGGATTACGCGATGTCCATGGTGGACGCGCGTTCCGCCCTCGACTTCCCCGAGGAACGCTATTTTATTTTCCCGCACGGAAGCCGCCAGCCTTTTTACCAATACCTGGCGACCCTGGCTTACTACTTCTTTCCCGATTCGCCCGCTTACATACTCCAGAACGTCCTCTGGGGCTTGATCGACCTGGTGGCCGTCTGGATCCATTACCTGCTGGGCAAGGAAGTGGGCGGACGCCGGGTGGGATTGGTCCTCGCCGCGCTCATGGCGCTTTCCAAGCCGGTGTTGGTCAACTCCATGACCGGACAATCGCCCGTCACCGGGCCACTCGGCATCGGCTTGATCCTGCTGTTCACTTTCCGTTTCCTCCGCAAAACAGACGCCGCGCACGCCTTCCAGTGGGGCGCGGCCGTGGCATTGGGCGCGTACTGCTATACCCCCGTCCGGATGTACATGTGGATCGCGCCGATCACCATGCTCGCGGTCGCGTTCTGGAAGTCCCGGAACTCCCCGCTTAAAAACCTGTTGGGGACGCTTGCGGCGGGTCTGGCCCTGGTCTGGACCTACTTGTATTTCACGACCAACCAATTCATCAAACCCGTCGCTCAAACCCTGCGCTTGCCGGGCGGGGACCTGATCCCCAATCTTTTCCTGCTCGTTCTCGCGATTCTCGCCCTCCAGGCGTGGAAAAACTCCTCGTCCGATCCCGGGGCGAGATCGCTTTCCCGGGTCGTTCTCGGCGTCGTGGTGGCGGGGGCATTGGCGGCGCCGATCGCCACCCATCCGCTCTTTTCCGAATGGTCCTTCCGCTGGTCCATCTTCTGGCCCAATCATCCGCTCCTGCCGCCCGAGGGCCTGACGTGGAAGTTTGTTCTCAGCCAGTTCCAAAACTCCTTCTCGACCATTTTCAAGACCATGATGGACCGAGGCGACATGAGCCTCCCGGGCGAGGCGTTCTTCAACCTGCAATCCGAGGCGCTGGTGCTGGCCGGTTTGGCGTACGCGGTTTGCAGGACTAGCTGGCGATCGACGTTCCTGATCGCCTGCGCGGTCATTTGCACGATTCCCCACGCTTTTTCCTTCATGGGGCACACCGGGCGGCTTATCGGCGTCGTGTCTCCCCTCTTCCTTCTGGCCGCCATCGCGACCGACGCCTTTTTGGGGAATCTTCGCCGTTTCCGGGGGGGCCTGCTCTGGACCACCCTCGCCGTCGTCGGATTGGCGTGGTTGGGCCTCTGGGCGTACCAAACCGCGGATTACCGCTTCTACAACCTTCTCCCGCGGCACGCGGGCAACAACGTCACCATCTTCAACCAAGCCCGGAAGGACGTCGCCAAGTACCGCGTGTACCTGATCCAGGAAGGCACCATGGCGGCGTTTTACGACTTGACGCCCCTCGTGGACAACACGCTCGACCTGTACGCCATGGGTTTCCCGAAAGGGTCCGCGCCAGTGCCGGTCCCGCCGGGCGGCAAAGCGCCCGACGTGGCGATTTACGTTTCCAACAATTACCCGGAGATCCGCGCGAGAATCCGCGACGAGTTCCCGAACGTCCGTTTCGAAGATCTGCATTCCTGCTATGAGCCGCCGGGAACGACGCAAGCCTTCATGTACCGGGCGTACATCCCGGGCGACGACATCCAATACATCCGGCAAAAACACAACCCCCGCATGTTCTACAAGGTGGACGTCCCCGAGCGCGCGTGGCGACGGCGTTTTTATTTCCACCATTACGGATTGGGCAAGGGGGTGATACAGGCCGAGGATTGGGTCACCGATCCGGAATCGAGTCTTCCGATCGAGAACGCCGTGCGCCCGGTCGAGATCACGGGAACCATCCGCCTGCCCAAGGACGGGAAATACAGGTTCTCGGTGGAAAGCTGGAACTTCGCGGTCGTGAACGTCGGCAAGCATCTCGCGCTGAACCTCCGCGGCGTGGGCGGCAAGCCGCTCACCGATTCGCGCGTCCTGTTCCTCAAAGCCGGGGAATACCCGGTCCGGTTCAAGACGTACTTCCAGGCCGGGTTCGCGGTGCCGCCGGTCAAGGTGCTCGTTCCGGGTGAATCCGAGGAACGCCCCTTGGGTTCCTTGGGATCCTGATCCGAACAGGGTTTTCCCATCGCGGGCCCCGCTCCTTTTCTCCCAGGAGCGGGGCGCCCATTCCCCGGAACCCCTGTTTTCCTTTTGAAAAAGCCCCATTCCCCATATAATTATTCACGCATTTTTTCGGTCTTATTCAGTCCATAGCGCAAATTTCGGGATTCGGCCCACGGGCTTCCATAGGGATTTCCAGAAAATGAAACACGCTCCTCGCGTCAAGCGCTCCACGCGCCTCGCGGACCGCGCCCGTTCCTCCCGCAAGCGCCCTCCCAGCGAGACGCTTGCCCCTCCCCCTGCCGAGCTTGTTCCTCCCCCACCCGCGGCATCCGGCTCTCATCCATTCCTCTTTTTCCTGTGGGCGGGTATCGGTTTTGTTCTCCTGAGGGCCGGATGGTTCTGGTCGGGTTGGGCGGTCTTCCTCGTCTCGATCTGGACAGCGCTCGGGACGCGCGGGGTCCAAAAACCTCGCGGAAAGACCTGGGCCCTGCTCGGATTTCTCGCGGGTTTCCTCCTGGTGCTTTACGGGCTCCTGGGCTTGCCCGCCCACGTGTCGTTCCGTTCCGCTCCCGTGACGTTCCATCCATCCTCCCCAGGCGCCGATGTCCTTCTTGGTTTCACCCTTCTTCTCGGAGGGTTCGCCTGGGGGCGTCCGGATCCCCGCCGGCCCGGCCTCGGCTGGTTTTCCTCCAAACTGTGGCTTGGGCTGATCCTCGCGGGCGCCGCCTGGATCCGGCTGTCGCATTACAACGACCCTCCCGCCTTTTACTGGATGGATTACGCGATGAACATGATCGAGGGCCGGTCGGCGCTCGACTTCCCGAATGAGCGCTACTTCATTTTCCCGACCGGAAGCCGCCAACCCTTCTATCAGTACCTGGTGGTTCTGGCGTACCACCTATTTCCCGACTCGCCAGCCTATGTGCTCCAGAATTTTCTCTGGGCTTTCATCGACTTGGCGGCCGTTTGGACGCATTACTTGTTGGGCAAGGAGGTCGGGGGACGCCGCGCCGGGTTGATCCTGGCCGCGATCCTGGCTTTTTCGAAGCCCATGCTCGTCAACTCCATGACCGGGCAATCGCCCGTTACCACGCCCTTGAGCATCGGCCTCATCCTCCTGTTCACCTTCCGGTTCATCCGCAAGATGGACGCGAAACACGCCCTCCAGTGGGGGGCGGCGGTGGCCTTCGGCGCTTACTGCTACACCACGGTCCGGATGTATCTATGGATCGCGCCCATGGCATTGGTGGCGGTCGCGTTCTGGAAATCCCGGGTATCCCCCGACAGGAAACGGTTGGGATTTCTCGGTTTGGGGCTGGCCCTGGTTTGGACCTACCTCTATTTCAGGACCAACCAGTTCATCAAGCCCATCTCGCAAACCCTGAGCTTACCCGGTGGAAACCTCCTCCCTGTTCTTTGTTTGCTCGCCCTCGCGTTCCTCGCCCTCCAGGCTTGGAAGAAATCCTTCTCCGACCCGGGGGCGCGGGCGCTTTCCACGACCGTTCTCGGCCTCGTGGCGGCCGCGGCGTTGGCGGCTCCGATCGCCACCCATCCGCTTTTTTCCGAGTGGTCCTACCGCTGGTCCATCTTTTGGCCCCATCACGAGCTTCTCCCGCCGGAAGGCCTGACCCCCGGCTTTATCCTCAACCAGTTCAAATCCGCCCTGGACGCCCTGTACCTCGGCATGTGGGACCGCAAGGACATGGGTCTCCCGGGGGAGACGTTTTTCGAGCTCCAATCGGTCGTCCTAGTAGTGGTGGGTTTGGCGTTCGCCTTGGCAAGAATCAGCTGGCAAACGACGTTCTTGTTGGCTTGCGCCGCGGTCTCCACGGTGCCTCACGCCTTCTCGTTCATGAGCCACACCGGGCGCCTCATGGGCGTCGTGTCTCCGTTGTGCCTGCTGGCGGCCCTGGGCGTGGAATACGTCTTGCGGTCTCTCCGCTCGCTTCGGGGCGGCTGGCTTTGGACGGCCCTCGCCGTCGCCGGTTTGACCTTGTTCAGCGTCTGGACCCTCAAGGACATGGAATACCGCTTCTACGACCTGTTGCCAAGAAACGCCGGCAACAACGTCACCATCTTCAACCAGCTCCGGAAGGACGCGGATAAGTACCGCGTTTACCTGATCCAGGAAGGCACGTTGGCGGCGTTTTACGATTTGACCCCGTTGGTGGACAACTGTTGCGACTTGTACGCCATGGGTTTCCCGAAAGGCTCGGCCCCGGTGCCGGTCTTCGCGGGAGGCAAGACCCCCGATGTCGCGGTCTACGCCTGCAACGATTACCCCGAAATCCGCGCGAGAATCCGCGAGGAGTTCCCGAACGTCCGTTTTGAGAACCTGCGTTCCTGCTATGAGCTTCCGGGTTCCTCGGCGTTCATGTACCGGGCCTACATCCCGGGGGGCGACATCCAAACCCTCCGTCAAAAAAACAATCCCCGCATGTTCTACAAGGTGGACGTCCCCGAGCGCGCTTGGCGCCGACGTTTCTATTTCCACCATTACGGATTGGGCAAGGGGGTGATCCGGTCCGAGGATTGGGTCGCGGATCCCCGCGCCCCCCTCCCGGACTCGGATCCACTCGCGCCGGTGGAAATCACGGGGACCCTCCGCCTGCCCAAGGACGGGAAATACACATTCTCGGTGGAAAGCTGGAACTACGCCGTCCTGGAATTGGGAAAAAAGCGCGTTTTGGACCAGCGCGGCCAGCTCCCGGACCCTTCCCGTAAAACGCGTGTCACCCGGTTGCGAGCGGGCGAGTACCCGGTCCGTTTCAGGGTCTATATGTACGCGGGGCTTGAAATCCCGTCGGTCACGGTTCGTTTCCCGGGCGAGACCGTTGAACGTCCGCTGGGGTCACTCACGCATTGAGGAAGTATTTTGCCGGGCTTGTCGAAGGGCCTGTAATAGCAGACTTCTATTTGTAACTGGGATGCAGGGGATGTAAGGGATACGGCTAGCGATACGGGCCTGAGACGGGCATCTTCGATGCCCTTTTGAATGACCCACTCCCAGCCCTCCCAAAACACCTTCGGTCTTTTGTCGGTCTGGTTCGGGGTCATTCATCGGCTCTCACCTCTCGCCGCTTCTCAGGCCCCTCCGCCATCCCCCCACACCAAAGGGTCAGGCCTCACAATTCACAATTTGAGAATCGACCCGTTCGACGCGCTTCGCTTGCTCAGGGCGGGCCGCCGGGACGCCCATTTCGCTTTTCTCTATTGTTCTACTGCTCGATTGTTCGATTGCTTCAGCATTTCTCGATTCGAGAAATGCTGTGCATCCCAGTTAATCAAAGACGCTACATCCAAGTTGCAAAGAGGATCACTTCTTTTTCTTCTTCGTTTTGGCCAGGGCTTTTTTGACCTGTTTCTTCCGCCAATCCACCACTTTCCTCAAAATCTCGTCCGTCGTTTTTTCCAAGCTCCGTCCGTGGGCTTCCACGGTGATGTCGGCGTACTTTTTCAGGAGCGGTGAGCGTTCCTTGTACAACGCCGCCAAGGTGTCGCCGCCGCGGCACACTACGCCGCGATCCGCCCACACGGGCATCCGGCGCTTGAGCTCGCGCAAGGGAACCCTCAAGAAAACCCGGGGGCCGATTTTTTCCAGTGATTCCATGGCGGCCGGGTAGTACACCGCGCTTCCTCCCGGGGTCACCACGCAACGCCGGGTCTTCAAATCCCGGATGGTCTTCTCCTCCACCGCCATGAACTTCTTCACGCCCAGGTCCTCCAGGACCCGTTGAAGCGGCCTTCGGAAACTGGCCTCCAACAGCAAATTCACGTCCACCAGGTTGTAGCGAAGGCGCTGGGCCAGCATCCGGCCCAGGGCGCTCTTCCCGCTCCCGAACATGCCGATCAGGACGATATTATCGGGATACCCCATCCCGCCTTCGCGAACTCCCGTTAAAGGCCGGTTTTTGACCTGGGGGCGACCCTCGCGTGCTTGCGCGGGTCCGGGATCGGCGTTTCGCGGATCGGAAGGGTGCGGATCGGGATGGCGTTCCAAAGCGTCTCCTGGTGGGCGTGGTGGAGGAAACAGTTTATCCGCGCTTCGCCCCGGGGGCAACCGTGCTTTCCTGTAGCCGATTCGTGGCGTCCGACAATAAACTAGTGCCGTGGAATCTCTTTCTTTTATCTCCGACTTCGCTTGGTTTCTGGGCGTGGGCGCCCTCGCCGCCGCGGCGGCCTCGCGCGCGCGCTTGCCCCTGATCCTGGGTTACTTGGTCGCGGGATTGCTTCTCGGGCCCCAAGGATTCCTGAACGGGTTCCTCACCCATCCTTCCAACGTGGAGATCCTGGGCCAACTCGGCATCGTCTTCCTCATGTTTTTCCTGGGCACCGAATTCCACCTGCGAAAACTCAAGGCCCTGGGCCCGGCGCCCATTCTCGCGGGCGTGCTGGAACTCACCTTCGGGATCCTGGCGGGTTTCGAGCTGGGCCGCCTCTTGGGGCTGGACCAGCCTTCCAGCGTTTTCGTGGGACTCACGCTTTGCATGTGTTCCACCACGATCCTGGTGAAGACGCTGTCCGACCTGAAAATGCTTCAGGAGGAATTCGCGGGGTTGGTGGTGGGATTGACGCTCGTGGAGGATATCGCCGCGGTCCTGATCCTCATCGCGGCGTCCAGCTGGGCCACCAGCGGCGCCCCGGGCTGGGTCTCCCTCCTGGGCACCTTGGGAAAAGTGACCGCCTTTTCCGCGGCCGTGTTGATTCTGGGATTGGGGTTGGGTCCTCGTTTTTTCGGAAAGCTCGACAAACTCGCGAACGGAGAGGTTTTGGCGGCCACGGTGGTGGCGTTCGGCGTTACCTTGTCCGCCCTCGCGGCGTCCCTGGGCTTCTCCTCGGCCTTGGGAGCCTTCTTGAGCGGGATGGTGATCGCCGATTCGGGAGTCATGCCGAAATTGAAGGAGAAGCTCGCGGGTTTCCGCGACCTTTTCGTGGGTCTTTTCTTCGTGACGGTGGGCTTTCACACCGACTTCAGCGGGTTGGATCATCATTGGCCTTTGGCGCTGGCCGTCCTGGCCGTGGTGGTGGGCGGCAAGACTCTTTCGGTTTCCACGGCCAGCCTTTTGATCGGGTTCGACACGCGCACCTCGATTCGAGCCGGGTTGGCCATGTCCAACATCGGGGAATTCTCCTTCGTCGTGGCGGTCCTGGGTGTCACCCAGGGGATCCTGCCCCCCGTTTTTCTCGCCGTGATCGTGGCGGTCTCCGCGGCCACCGTGTTGACCACCCCCCTTTTCATGAAACACGGCGTCGCTTGGGCCGACGACCTCCAGCGACGCCTTCCTTCGGGAGCCCGCACGTTCCACGCCCGGTATCAAAGCTGGTTGAAAGCCCTGCGTTGGCCGCTCCAACGCTTCAAGCTGTCGAAAAACCTTTGGCCCCTGGCCTTGCGGGCCCTCGTGCTGGTGGCTTGCCTGGGTTTCCTCGGCCCCTCGCTTCCGTGGTTCCGGCAGGTCTTGTTGAGACACCAGGTGCCGGTGCCGGGCGGCTCTCTCGGGTCGCGGATTCTCCTGGAAGCGGTGTTCGTCGTGGCGTTCCTGGCCTTCTATCTTCTATTCCTCCGGACCCTTCAAAGACTCTTCCGGCACGTCTTGAAGTCCCGGGGGGAGACCATGGATCGCAAGGGACAAACCTTGCTGAGGCTTTGGATGTTCGTGGCGGCCGTGGGCACGGCGGTGTTGTTCCTCGCGGAAGCCGCGCCTTTCACGTCCCCCTGGACCACCCTGGCCGTGCTGGCGGGGGTGGGCGTGTACTTGGGC
>CAZSKE010000040.1:0-2780 GCA_964607325.1 uncultured bacterium
GGAGATATCCCGCGAGACGATGGAATGCAGGAAGATACCGGGTCTTTTCTTCACCGGTGAGGTGATGGACGTGACGGGCAGTCTCGGCGGGTTCAACCTGCAATGGGCCTGGTCGTCGGGTTTCGCCGCCGGGCGGGTCGTGTAATCGGCGTTCCTCGAGACGGTCGGCGAGGAGGCGGGCCGCCTTATCTCCAAGCCGCCTTCGAGCGGGCGGACAGGCCCCAGAGGATCGCGGCAGTCAGCAGGTAGGCCGTCGCGAACTCGGGAGCCGCGTTTATTTTAAAAAGGTTCTGTTCCCCGGCGGGGGACAACGTATAGGCGTGGATCACCCCGAAGAACGAAAAGGCCGACGCGGCCAGGGCCCAGAGGGCCGCCGTTTTCAATTTTTTCTCGATCATGAAAACCACGATGGCGGCGTAGATCATCGACGTCAGGATGAAACCCTGCGATAGGGCCACCATGCCGGGGATATAAAGCAGGTTCCCGAATTTTGGCGCGGCGTCCAGCAGGTTCGTCCCGGAGACCTGTAAAGAGGTTTTCACCACGTAAAGCGCCCACGCCGCGAAGGACGGGATGAATCCGACGGCCACCGCGAGGGCGTGTTGTTTGGGGATCTCCTGGAAGGCCTGGGCCGTGATGATGATGGCGATCCACAAAAGGATGCCCAACGTGGCCTCGATCGGCACCACTTTCTGGATCAACGCCAAGCTCCCCGTGAGGCAAACCAGGGAGATGACGACGCCGTTCAGGATCGAGTAACCCCAGCGCGCGCCCATGGCTTTCCAACCCGGGTGGCCGATGTAAATGGTGGTGGGGAAGGGACTGCCGAAAAAGGCCGCCGACAGCGACCCGATGCCGTTGGCCAAAAGCGAGGGACGAGTCTCGAACCGGTCGCCCGCCGCCTCGGCGCTCTCCAGGTTCTGAAGGGACCCGATCACGTTGAACAGTCCCATGGGGAAGATGACCGCGAGGTATTTCCATCCCTGGGGACCGGTGAGAAGGGAAAAAGCATCCCCAAAAGCGGGCAAGGGCGGGTGGAACGATAGGACCACCGGGTCGGGGGACGGCGTGAAAACCTGAAATCCGAAAGCTTTCAAGCCCCAGGCCAACGCCACGCCGAACAACACCGCCACGAAACCGCCGGGCAAGCCCCCGGGCCATTTGAAACGCGAGGCGTAGGACAACAAGATGAGGAACATGGGAACGATGGAGATGAGGGGCGACGAGAACATCTGGAAAATGAAGCCCATCGCGATAAAGGTGATGGCGATGCCGGCCAGGGCCGACAGCAGGGCGGCCCTTGGGGTGTGACGCCTCAACCAATCGCCCCCCCAGGCGCCCACGCATTCCATCACGCCCGATAACAGGCAGGCAAAGAGACCGACTTGCCAGGTCAAGGTCGGGTCCTTCGTTTCCTGGTAGACCGGAGCCATGACGAGGAAGATGTAAGCCACGAGGGACGTCGTGTTGATGCCGTAAGGAAGGGCCGTGATGTCGTCACGCCCGGTCTTGCGGGCCAGTTCGCGCGCCTGCCACGCGTAATACAGGTTTCCGAGAAGGATGGAAAGAGCCGCGCCGGGCAGGATACGACCCACCACCAGTTCATCCGGCAACCCGCAGGCGTACTTACAGAGGGCGCCGATGAGCATCAATTGCAGGAGATTGTCGATGAAAAGGCCGAAGAAGCCGTCCACGTCGCCGCGGACGAACCAACCGAGTTTGTTCGTTTTGTTCATGGGGAAAGGCTAATCGGGCGGCTGGCGGCGGTCAACGCAAAACTTCGGCCCGAAAACAAGTGTTTGAGGGATGGGGTTTGTCCTAGAGGCGCTTTGTATACGGCGGGGGCCGCCCTCCGAGAGGGTTAGGGACGGCCTTTTTCAAGGAACGGCAGGATCTTATGGGGCGGGAAGGTCCCCACCAGACGCCCTCCCGGGAGTTCCTTGCCGTCTTTTCCGATCAAGATGACGGTGGGAACCCCCGAGACGCCCCAGGCTTGCCGCACGGCGCGCACGGGTTCCTCCCCGAAACGGGTCAGATCCACCTTGAGCAAGACCCAGTTCTTGAACTCGCGTGAAACCCGCGAGTCCTGGAAGGTGGTGCGTTCCAACTCCTGGCACGGGATGCACCAGTCGGCCGAAAAATCCAGAAGGACCGGTTTTCCGACCCGCGTGGCTTCCTCCAACAGCTGTGGCGTGTAAGGCTGGAAGGGAATTTTCGGCGTGGGGCTCAACAAGAGAAAACAGGAGAATCCGGCGGCGATCACGAGACTGCCGAAAAGATTCCGGAACGCGGTGAACGCCCGGGAAGAGACGTTCTTTCCGAACATAAAACCCAGCAGGAAGCCCGCGACGATCAAATAGACTCCCAGGACCCATCGCAGGGAACCGTCGGGCAACAGGCTCTTCAAGAAGTAGAGCGGCATTCCTAGAAGCACGAAGCCGAACACCTTCTTGACCCACACCATCCAGAGCCCGGATTTGGGAAGATTGCCGATCCGGCCCGAAAGGACGCCGAGCACCAGATAGGGAAGTCCCAACCCCAGGGAAAGCGTGAAGAACATGGCGAAGCCGAGCACCGGGTCGGCTTTGGAAGCCACGTACGTGAGAAGCCCGATGGAAAACGGATCCACGCAGGGAGCGGCCACGATGCCGAAGACCAAGCCCATCAGGAAGGCTCCCGCGGCGCCCGAGGCTCGACTGCCTCCGACGCGGTTGAGGAGCCAGGCCGGGGGTTGGATATCGTACAAGCCGAACATGGAAAGGGACAACCCGACCAGGACG
>CAZSKE010000040.1:2790-10748 GCA_964607325.1 uncultured bacterium
CCGTGGGGGATTGAAGGGCCGAGCCGAAGAGCCGACCGGTCAACGCGGCCGTCACGCCCAGGGCGGTGTAGGTCACGGAGATCCCCAGGACGTAAGCGACGGCCCGCAGGAAAAGAACCCCACGGCGGGTTTCCGTTCGGCTTCCGAAATACGCCACGGTCAACGGGATCATGGGATAAACGCAAGGGGTCATGTTGAGGGCTAATCCCCCGAGGAAGATCAACAAGAACGTGATCCACCAGCCTTTATTCCTCAACAGGGTGGAGATGGGGTTCTCCTCGACGGGAGGCGCGCTCGTGTCGCCTTTCAAATCCTTGAACCACTCGAGTTCGGAGGGCTTCGCGTCGGAAGGCAGTCCCACCTTCAAGGGCACCGCGATCTGCAGGATGCCCGGGGAAAGGCAAACGCGATCGTCGCAAGCCTGGACTTGAAGGCCCCAGAGGATGGTGACGTTCCCGGAAGGCGTGTTCTCGGGGACCTTGAGGGGGGCGTACAGGGTGACGGAACCCTCATAAACCGAGAAAGGCTCCGTGGATCCCGCCAGGCGTTTGAGCGCGCCCGGGGGATACTGGGTTCCCTTGATGGGTTGGGCGCCTGAATCCAGAAGCGCGAGCGGCACCATGGATGGGGGAACGTTGACGGGCGCGGTCACATGCCAGCCCGGATCGACGGAGACCCAGACGGCCACCCAGAGATCCAGGCCTTGGGCCGTGGGATGATACGAGGGATGCACGGCGGCGCGGATCACCGTGGGGCTGGAGGGCCCCAGGACGGCGTGAGCCGTGGGAAGGGGAAGGAAGGCCGACAAAAACACGATGGCGAGCAACGCGCGGGATTTCATGGCCGGGTGATTATCCTCCAGGTGGGAACGATAAGGTGACTCTCACCGCTTTGTCAACGGGCCGCGAGCGTGGAATCGCGCACGATCAGTTCCGCCTGGAGAACGCTCATTTTCTTGGTCAAGGTCTCGCCGTCGAGCAATTGGATGAGTTTTTGCGCCCCCAAAAGACCCATTTCGTGGCCCGAGAAAGAGACCGTGGTCAAGGAAGGATCGTGATAACGAGCCTCTTCCATATTGTCGAAACCCACCACGGAGATTTTTTCGGGCACGCGAAGGTTCATCTCCTTCAGGGCGCGCATGGCCCCCAAGGCCATGAGATCGGAAGCGCAGAGGATCGCGGTGGGTTTACGGACGGCCTTGAAGATGCGCTTGGCGGCTTCATAACCGCCATTCTCCTCGTATGAACCCTCGGCCGCCCAATCGGCCTCCACCGGCAGTTTTTTCGCGGCCAGGGTTTCCTGGAAAGCCTGGTACCGTTCCAAGGCGTTGGTGGTGGTCATGCGACCGTTGATCATGCCGATGCGCTCATGCCCCATCTCGATGAGATGCTCCAGGGCCTTTCGAACCCCGCCGTGGTTGTCCACGCCCACGTAAGGCAGATCGTCGTGCCCGGTCACCTTTCCGTTCAACAGCACGAAAGGAACGCGGGCTTCCGCGAGCTCGCGGATAGAGACGTCCGTGGACCAAGCGTTCAGGACGAACATGCCGTCGGCGGAGCCGTCCCCAAGGAGGTTGCGGTACGAGAGCTGGGCCCGCGCGGTTTCGTTCAGGGGATGGATCAACAGGCGGAAGCCGTTTTCCGCCGCGGCTTCTTCCAGGCCGCCTAGGATGTCGGCGAAAAAAGGACTGCGGATGAGCTTGGTGTGGTGGGGCGCCAGAATGCCCCAGATTTTGGATTGCTTCTGGCGGAGTCGTCGCGCGTGGGCTTGGGGTTTGTAACGGAGATCCTTGATCGCCGCCTGAACGCGTTTACGGCAATCTTCGCTGACCCACTTCTTGTTGTTCAACACGCGGGAAACCGTGCCGATGGTGACTCCCGCCCGTTTCGCGACATCCTTGATGGTTGCCAAAACCCCCAGCCTTTCCGCAAAGGGGCTTGGAGGCCCCGGCGTCGATTCATTCCCCGCGAATCACATGGGGGACTATTTTAGAGAAAACGCCATGACGCAGGAGTTAAAAAGAGCCTCCAGGCGCAAGTTGCCAGGGGTGTCAATTTACAAAAATCCCATACCCCGCTTGGGAATGACGCTCACGTGAGGGCTTTTTCGCCTTTTGGCCCTGTTCGGATTCGGATGGCGTTCGTCGCCGGGAAAGGAAGATTTTTCCGTCGCCGATCGGGAAGGAACCGGGGCGAGGGCGATCGGCGACGGAAAACCCTCGAAGTGGAAAAGCGCCTAGCGCTGTCCCCCGAAGGGACCTTATCGTAATATGGCTCCTCTTCTCCCTCGCGATCGAACCGTGGCGCGAACGCCGCGTGTTTCGCGAGGAATGAAAAGCGATGATCGCGCCAAGATGAAATCGCGTGAATGATGGGGATTCGACGGAAAAAGGAACCGCGCATGAATCTGTCGAGGCTTTTCGTCCTGGCTCAATCCCTTCAACAAAAATCAAGGTTCCGCCAGGCGGGCCGCGTTTATCTCCGAATTCTCCGGTCCAAACGTTTGGGGCTCCTCCAACGGGCCGAGGCTCACTTGGGGGCGGGGGATGTCCTCCGGCTCCAGGGGGAGTTCAAACGCTCCCGATCCCATTACATCAAGGCCCGCGAAGGTTTTAACCGCGCGCGATCTCCCCGCTCGGTGGACGCGGTGGCGGGCCTCGCCTTGGCCGCGCGAGCTTCCGGCGATCCCTTGACATCCGTCCGTCTCCTGAAAAAAGTCCTGTCCTTCTACCGAGCCGACGGTGACACGGAAGGAGAAGCCTTCGCGCGTTGGGCCTTGGGCGGGGCGCAACGGATCGCGGGGAACCCGAAGGAAGGTTGGTGCCAGCTCCAGGCGGCCCTTCGTCTTTACGCCCGGGCGCGGGACAAGGAGGGGGAGGCGTACACGCGTTGCGCGCTCGGGGGATTGGCCCGCATGAGGGGCCTTTGGAGACAATCCTCGCTCCATTACGAGAGAGCCAACCGTTTGCATCGCGCCCGGAAGGATGTTTTCGGGACTGCGTATTCTTATTGCGGCAGGGGAAACGTGTGCCGCATGGCCGGCCATTGGGAGGAGGCGCTCCGGTTATTCCGGAAGGCCGAGAGGCTCTACAAGCGCATCGGGGACCGCGTCAGCTACGCCTACACCCTTTGGTCCATCGGGACGGCCCTCAAGATGAAGGGCGACGCGAGGGGAGCCCGACGGAGCTTCGCCGCCGCCGACCGCTTGTTCAGGCGAACAGGCGACGACCGCGGACGGGCGTACGTGTTCCTGGGTTACGCCGAATTGAGGTGGCTGGAAGGGAAAGACGGGGAACCCGATCGACAACGAGCCGCGCGATTCGCCCGACGAGGGTCCTACGCCTGGGAAGCGCTTCACGCGCGCGTGATGAGGGGCGGGAGGATTTCCAAGACGGCCCGGGCCGTGTATCTCCGGGCCGGGTCGCGGTTCCATCCGACGCGGTTGCCGGTCAACTGGCCTTAAAGGCAGTCGTCGGATGAACAAAAAAAAAGGGCGGCGGGTTCTCCCGTCGCCCTTTTTCTTTCACCGGAACAACGTCACATCAGGGTGGATTGCTTAAGACGCTCGATGCGAACCTCAAGCGGCGGGTGGGTCGAGAACAAGGAGCCGATGCCGCCCGAGATCTTGAGGGTCGACAGAGAACTGCTGGGCTCGCGCAAGCGGCTGTTCTCGCTCAACTGCTGGAGCGCCTGAAGCGCCGAGATCATCTTGAGCTTTCCCGCCAAGTGGGCGCCCCCGGCGTCGGCGCGGAATTCGCGCCAACGGCTGAAGGCCGTGGTCACGAGCATTCCCAAGAGGGACAGGGGGATCTGCAAGAGGTTTTGAATCATGGATTGCATGAAGTAATTGCCGCCGCCCTCCCGGTCCGAATTCCGGGACGAGAGGATCATGCTGATGACCCAGGAGAAAAAGAAAACGAAGGTGTTGATGACACCCTGGATCAAGGTCATGGTCACCATGTCGCCATTGGTCACATGGGTGATCTCGTGGGCCAGAACGCCCTCCACTTGATCCTTGTTCATGCCGTCCATCAAACCCGTGGAAACCGCCACCAGGGCGCTGTCCTTGCCGGGGCCGGTCGCGAAAGCGTTGGGCACCGGGCTTTGGTAAAAGCAGACTTCCGGCATCTTATCCATGCCCCCCTTGCGGGCCAGGCCGTAAACGGTGTCCAGGAGCCACCGCTCGGAGGAATCGCGGGTTTGGGGATCGATCACATGGAGTCCCTGGCTTTGCTTGGCGATGGTCTTGGACATCAGGAGCGAGATGAACGCGCCGCCGAAACCCATGAGGGAGGCCATGACCAGCATCCCCAGATAACTGCCGCTGTCGAGGCGCCACCCGAAAATGTTGGAGAGGATACTGAGCGTCACGCCGAGAGTGGTGACGACCAACAAGTTGGTGATCAAGAATAGGAAGACACGTTTGGCGAATTGCATGGTGACTCCTCGTGAATCCCGATAGGGGGCTTAGGGTTTGACTCGCATAAAATAGGGTTGGTTCCTCCCGCTGGCAAGTCGAAATCAACGCCTCGATTCCCGGTCTTCAGGCCGGGGTGGGGCTCCCGCGAAGGGTCAAGAAGGCAAAATCCGATGGAGAAAAAGCCGCGCTTCCTCCAGGGATTCCTCCGTGATGGTGTGTTCCATGTTGAACTCGCGCAAAAGGGGCGAGTAGCCGGCGGCCTTGAGCGCCGCGGCGGCTTCCCGGGAGCCGACGACGGGAACCACCCCGTCAAAGGTCCCGTGGATGAGCAGAATCGGCATCTTTTTCGGCGCCTTGGCGCTTTTCAGGGCTTCTTTCGGGTGGGGGAGGTAACCGCTCATGGAAACGGCGGCGGTGGCGCCCCCCCGCCAGGCGAGAGACGATTCCAGGGCCATGACTCCGCCCTGTGAGAAGCCGGTCATGATGACTGGGGGATGGGCGTCCGGCGTTTCCGACGCGAACCCATCCATCAATTTCAGGAGGTGGTCCCGGCTTTTCTCGACGCCGAGGCGATCGGGGTTCTCGAAATCGTACCAGGCGTACGCCCCGGGCGGGTAACCCGGGAGGGACAAGGGGGCGTCGGGGAGCACGAAGCGACACTGGGGTAGATCGAATTCATCCACCAGGGAGGCCAGGTCCTCGGCGTGGGTGCCCAGGCCGTGCAGGAGGAAGATGATCGGCGCCGAGGCGGGAAGCCCCGCCTTTTTCAACGTCAAAACCCGATGCCCGTCCAAGGTGAGTTTTTTCAGTTGCATGGTCTCTTCGCCGATCCGGTCCGGGAATGGACGAACATCAATTTATAACACAAATTCAAACGCAATCCGCCATTCTCTTCAGCGCACCATGAAGTATTCCGCGTCCGGATGATGAACCACCAGGGCCGAAGTGGATTGCTCGGGAACCATCATGTGGGCCGAAGTGAGCGACACGCCGATCGCGCGGGTGGCGTCCAGAAGCCGGAAGATTTTCACCTGGTCCGCTTGGTCGGGACAGGCCGGGTATCCCGGGGAGTACCGCTGGCCCCTGTCGATCGGGAGGCCCCATTCCGCGCGGATTCTCCGATGGATCCATTCGGCCATGGCTTCCGCGGTCTGCACGGCAAGCCCGTGCCAATAGAGGCTTTCGGCGTACTTGTTCTCCCGGTTGAGCCGCTCGAGGAGCTCCGAGGCCTTCTGGCCCACGGTCACCACTTGGAAAGCGATGACATCCCGCGGCGCGGAATCTTTCGGGCGGAAATAATCCGACAGGCACAGGAACCGTCCCACGCGCTGGCGGGGAAACCGGAAGGAAAGCGCGGGTTCGCGCGAGTCCGCGGCCTCGTAAATATGAAGCTGATTGCCCTCGGAGGCGGCCCACCAAAAACCGTAGACGAGCTTGGGCTCGAACAATCGTTTGGCGAGGATCTCCTCCTGCATCCGGAGACGCATGGGCTCGAACTGGTTTTTCACCAGGGCTTGGGCTTCGGCCGCGCTGGTACCCCGCACGCCCCAATTCAGTTTGTAGAGCTGGGGAAGATCGAGGTGGGACCATACCTCCCTCAAGGGGATCTGGTCGACGACGCGAGGCCCCGCGAAGGGGTTCGAGGGGATCGAGGGAGCCGGTTTGATCGTGGGGGGGAACTCGTCCGGCCCGGCTTCTTTCTCGGCGGTGGGGACCTCGGAGTATCCCACGGCGCGGGATTTCTCGGCCTCGTCCCGCACCTTTCGGCGGAAGCCCTCGCGGGTGTCCGGGTTCGAGAGGGTGTTCAGGATCTCCAAGCCCTCGAAGGCGTCTTTCGCGTAATACACGCCCGGCTCGAAGAAACGCTCGCCGTCCAGGAAGGAGATGCGGTAGCTGTAGCGACGGTTGATGGCGGCGCCTCCCACCACGACGGGGTAGGCCAGGCCGAGTTTCTCGAGTTCCCCCACGCAGATGGGCATCTGCCTGGAGGTCGAGACCAGGAGGGCGGACAAACCGATGGCGTCGGCCCCCACTTCCTGGGCCTTGGCCAGGATGGACGAGACGGGCACTTGTTTGCCGAGGTCGTGGACCGTGTAGCCGTTGTTGGAAAGGATCGTCTTGACCAGGTTCTTGCCGATGTCGTGGACGTCGCCGTACACCGTGGCCAGCACCACGGAGCCTTTGGACGAGGAGGCGTTCTTGTCGAGGAATCGCTCGACGTACGCCACGGCGCGTTTCATCACCTCGGCGGATTGAAGGACGAAGGGCAGGATCAACTCGCCCGCGCCGAACTTGTCGCCGACTTCCTTCATGGCGGGAAGCAGGACGGTGTTGAGCGTGTCGACCGCCGACAACGATTTCAACACCTCGGCGAGCGTTTCCTCGATCCCCTCCGGCTTGCGGTTGACGATCCTCCAATGGACCTTTTGGGCCGGGTCCATGCCTTCGGTGGGATCCGCCGCGACGGTCTCCTGGGACGGGCCGCGGCCCTCGAAACGCTTCAAGAGCGCCGCCAAGGCCTGGGGGTCCTTGTTGAGCACCAGGTTCTCGGCCAAGCGGCGTTCCTCCTCGGGGATCGCGGCGTAGGGCTTGATGTCGGCGGGGTTCAGGATGGCCATGTCGAGCCCGGCGGCCACCGCGTGGTACAGGAACACCGAATTCACCACTTCCCGGACTTCCTTGGCGAGACCGAAGGAAACGTTGGAAAGTCCCAGGATGGTGCGGGTCTTTGGAAGGCCTTGTTTGATCAAACGGATGCCCTCGAGGGTTTCCACGGCGCTTCCCGCCATTTCAGGGTCGCCGGTGGCCAGGGTGAAGGTGAGCGGATCGAAAACCAGGTCCTCGGCGGGGAGGCCGTATTCCGACAGGCACAAGTCGTGGATGCGTTTGGCCACCTCGAATTTCCGTTGGCGGGTTTTGGCCATGCCTTTTTCCTGCGGGCGGGACGGGTCCACGTGGAGGTCGTCGATCGTGAGGGCCACCACGGCGGCGCCGTATTTCTTCACCAGGGGGCAGATGCGCTTGACGCGGCTCCCGTCGCCCTCCAGGTTGATGGAATTCACCATGGCCCGGCCGGGATACGCCTTGAGCGCGGCCTCCAGCACGTCGGCTTCCGTGGTGTCGATCATGAGGGGCGTGTCCACGCCCAGCGAGAGCTTCTTGATCAGGGTCGTCATCTGATCTTTCTCGTCGACACGCTCGGTCATGGCCACGCACACATCCAGCACATGGGCGCCGTTCTCGGCCTGCGAGCGCGCCACGTCCAGGATGCCGGCGTAATCGTCGGCCATCAGGAGTTTCTTGATCTTGCGCGACCCCTGTGAGTTGACGCGCTCGCCCACGATCAGGGGCCGGGGAGTCTGGTCGAGCGCCACGGATTTGATCATCGAGGAGACGTCGGTCGGGAACGCCACCGCGCGTTTTTTGGGGGCGCGACGGCCCAGGGTCGCCACGACCTGGCGCATGTGCTCGTAGGTGGTCCCGCAACAACCGCCGACGAAGGAAACACCGAAGACTTCCACGAATTCCTTGAGGGCCGA
>CAZSKE010000041.1:0-10546 GCA_964607325.1 uncultured bacterium
ATCGGTATTGGTGTTCGTGATCGTGCGGGTGTGGGTCGGCGTGAAGGTGTAGGTGGGCGTAAGGGTTTCGGTTCGCGTCAGGGTGGGCGTGGGAGTGAGGGTTTCCGTACGGGTAGGAGTCCAGGTACGGGTGGGCACGGAGGTCTTCGTGTTGGTGGGTGTGAAAGTCTCGGTCGGCACCACGCACACGGGCTCCACACCCGTTTCGTTATCACGGCTGGCGGCGTTGTTCCACTCCTCCACGAGGCGGCCGCGATAGTACAGCGCAAAATGCCGGTCGTTGAAGTACTGGGTCGTCCCGTTGTTTTGCTGGCAAGCGTTCTGGGCGGTCTGAATCCCGGGGCGGCGGCTATAGTCGTCCGACGTCGTGAAGAATTCCCAATCGGAACGGTGGACGCCGAACAGCGCGTTGCGCCAGATGCCGCCGTCGGGCGGCAAGATGCCGGATCCGGACGGATGAAGCGAGACGACCTGGTTGGTGCGGCGGTTGGGCGGCACGGTGCAGGGGGGCGAAACGACCGAAATCGAGGTATTCAGGGCGGGGACCTGGTAACCCCCACCGCCGGGAACGGCCTCCACGTAGCCCGAATAGAAGGCCGCGGCCTCCACGGGGACGTCCTCATCCACCCAGACTCGGATCTCGAGGTCGGCCAAGTTCACGGGCGCCGTGTCGAAGTTCCTCACGGTGAACTGGAACTGCGGGTAATTGTCCTGACAGCCCGACTGGCGGAAGGTCAGGTTCAATTTAGGAGCGCGATCGGGATCGTCCACCACCAGGGTTTGTGTCTCGCCCCGGATGGACCCGTTCTCGGCCGCAAGGGTCTGGAGGCCCAGGGTGTTCATCCGGACTTGTATGACCTTCACGCCAAGGTCGTTGATGGTGAAGGAAAGGGTCGTGGCCGCGGGCATGAAGTCCGCGAACCCGTCGGTCGTGGTAAGCGTCACGTCGCCTTCGAAGCCTTCCATCACGCGGCCCGCCGCATCGTAAAGAGTCACGGTCAGGGGATGCTGGGAACCGATTATGACCTCGGAAGGATAGGATATTTCGATCCGCGCCAGGGGTGCCGGCGGATTGGAGCTGACCGCCACCAATTGGCGCTTGGTCCCGTCCTTGCCGTAGACGATTTGGTTGACCAGGATCCAGCCCTCGGCCAGCACGGGGGTCATGCCCATCTGGCCGTTGTCAGCCAAGTCCGCCCCCAGCCAGATCCTGCTTTGACGGCCCTGGGCCGTCACGGGCGGTATCAACGCTCCAGTGGCGGAATCCATGGCCACCAAGAAAGCGTCTCCTCGGTCGGTCGCCGACTGGGCAGGCAGATCCTTGTCAGCCCGAACAGCCGCCCAGATCCTTCCATCGCCCCATGAAGGGGGATATGTCTTGGGATACATCCGGGAATAAACATTCGGATATTGGGCCTGGTTCCAAGGAGCCGCCGAATAGCCCGAATACGGCTCGATACCATTGATAAGGATGCTGGAAAGGAAGAAACGCTGGATCCACGCCACGTCGCCAATACCGGATCCCTCCACGCGCAGGGCGACACCCGGCCCCCATTGGGCCAAACCGTCGTGGATCAGCAGGGGTGTTAAACCGATCCCGCCGGGCAGGCGGCCTCCGGGTATGGCCATCGTATCAGAATATTTCGGGGCGCCTGTAGCCTTATCCAAGACTTGGAACATGAGTTGGCCCGAATGATCGATCTGACCCGGATAAAGTCGTTCGGCCACAAACACCACGCGGTCGCCGGTCAAAGCCGGAAGCGTAGCAAAGCGGTAGGGTAATTCCACCGACGACCAGAGAATCTTATCTTTCGTCCAGAACGTCGCGTAGGTCCGCGGGTGGAACGCCCTCAACCGGGAAACCCCGGCCGGATCGTACGACACCGCCAGCGCGAAATCGTCCTCGGCCGCGGCGACGAATTCCTCGCCCCATTCGTCATCCCCCGCCCCGTCCCCGTTGGGGTCGGCCGCGTTGAACAACGTGTCAAAAGCCGCGGCCGTACGGTAAGTTTCCCAATCGCGGGCCAGGATCCGGCCGAGGCGCCCGAACATGCGTCCATGGCTTACCAGATCCAAGCCGCCCACAGCCTGTCCATCGGAGGCGCCCGGATCAGGATTCATCGTGGCGCGGTCGAGGACCCAGGACATCTGGCTGCCGAAACCCGCGACGCCCACCACCACATGCCGGTCCTGAACCTGCAGGACCAGGGGGCCCGGAGGCACGGCGAACGGAAGGGTATAGGAACCATTCTCCATGCCGGTCGTGATGGCCAACCGCAGGAGGCGGTACTGGGCGTGTCCGGCGTCGGGCTTGGCCAGCACGTAAACCTGGTCACCCGCCACGACGGGCTGGACTTCGGCCGGCACGAAGGCATCCTGGGTGGCCCATGTGCGGTACAGGGGCGCCGGGTAAGCGTTGGGGCTCCGGCGTGAGCCGGCGGGATCGTGGCCGGCGTATGGCCAGTCGGCCGGCACCACCGTCAAGTCCACCTGCACGGGCACGCTCGCGCAACGGCGGTTGCCCCAGGCGTCCAGTTGTTCGACGAAATAATGGTAGGTGCGGCGTTCCGCGGGCGTGTGGTCCACGAACTCCACGTCGCCCTTGATCGTGACGTTCTCGGGTTTGTCGGTCACCTTCACCGCGCCCGCGAAGGAAGGCTCAGTGTTCCGGTACACGTCGTATCCCGCGGCGGGGGAATACCGGTCCACACGGGCCGGGCCCTTCCAGCGCAGGATCACCTCGGAATCCCCCGGGAAGGCCCGCACCACCGGCAGGATATAGGTGCCGGCCCCTCCGTCGCTCTCGTACCAATCACCCGTGTTGCCCGCCTTGTCGGTCGCCCGGAGGCGGAAGAAGTATTTGACGCCGGGTTCGCCCGTATAGGCGTAGGGGGCAAGTCCGTTACCGTCGAGAGGCAGCCATTCGCCGTTACCCTCGACCTTGTAGCCCCATTCATACGAAGCAAGACCCGACGCTTCGGTGCCGCCGGCGGCGATGGGGTCCGAGGCTTCCGGCGTCACCGTGAAGTCCGCCGTTTGCGAACAGGAAGGCGAGGACAGCCGGGCCAGGGGCGCCGTGCGGTCCACCAGGGTCTGGGTTTCGTTCGAAACAGCCCACAGGTCCGTTTCCACGCCCGGAACGCTGTACCTCACGCGGGCCCGCAGGATGTACCGTCGCCCGTCTTCCGGCGCCGGCATGTCCCAAACAGGCGGCAGAATGTCCCTTTCCCCTCCCACGGCCTCCCAGATCACACCATCGAAGGAGCGCTCTACCTGTATATGGAGGTTCCCTGCGTCAAAGCCGTCCACGGCCGGGTCCCCGGTCAGGGAATGGCCGGTCAGCCCCCATGCCAGGTGGATGGTCGGAGCGTTGGTCACGGGCGGGGATTCGAGGGTCACACCGAATTCCAGCGGGTTGGATTCGATGAAGAACGTCACCGGCAATCCGTGGTCGGGCAGGCGCTGGGGCGGCACCGGATCGGGATAAAGGGTGCCGTTCTCCGAGGTGTTCCCCAACAGGTCCACGGCTCGATAGGTCAGGACCAGCGGACCGGGATCCGCCGAGACCGTCACTGGGCCGAGGTAGTTCCCCGAGGCCGTCTCCGCCCCTCCGGGCGGGGCCAACCGATACGTCAACGAGACCAGGCCGCTGGCCAACTCGGGATCCGGCAGATCCTTCGCCCACAGGCTGAATGACGTTCCGGAAAGGATGTGGACCTTTCCGGTGCCGTCCGTGTAGAGGTATCCGCCGTCCGCGGGCACGGAGGCGGAGGTCGCTGGGGCAGCGTCGTCCACTGTGAATAGCGATGACTGTTCGTACTCCACAACCGTTGCGAAGGGCCAAGTCGGCTGGGAGAAGAGGCTGTGGAAAGTGATCTCGTAGTCCCCGGAAATCAGGCCATACAATCCCGGCGTGAGGTTGCCGTCGTACAGCGCATCCACGACGATCCAGGCCCCGCCCGAAACGGCGCGGATGGAATAGTAGGTCCCCTGCAGGGGGTACGGGCTCGATTCTCCCACGGAAACCTGGGTAGCCGCCTCCAGAACGAGCGGGGTATCCCGCCGCACGAATCGGCGTTCCCCATCCGAGGCCGTGGGCATGCCGTAGACCAGCCGCGTCACTCCGGCGACGCGCGGCCCCACTCCGGGTTCGATACGGATCGTGTTCCAAGCTTCCGTATTGTTCAAATGGTCCACGGCCCGGTAACGAACCACGTAGGTGGATGCGGCCGGGTACCCCGTGATCGCGCCGACAGCAACCGAGGCGCTTGTGAAGGCCGGAAGGAGTAACCCGTTCACCTCGACCTCAATGAAGGCCACGCCGCATCCCAACATCCCATCCGACGCTGAAACGGCCAGTTGCGAGGGATCGGTCACCACCCCCGGCGAGGATTCCAGGACGCTGCGGGGCGCGGTTTGATCCATGCGGAAGGTGAGGACCGCGGAATTCACGGTATTGCCGTTGACGTCGGCGACCCGGTAGCGGATGTCCAGGATGCCGTCGGGGAGCGCGGGAAGCGCGAAGGTCCCGTCGGCCGTCTCCCGGAAGGGCTCCACGCCGACCGAGTATTCCTTCAGGCGGACTCCCACGTTGTCCACGGCGGAGATGGTGAAGGGCGTCTCAGGCCGCACGTAAGTCACGCTTCCAGAATCCACGTACTTGGGCGTGCCCACCAGGAGATCGACGGTAGGGGCGATGTCGTCCGCGGCCCCGGGCTGGGACGGCAAGCTTTCGTTGCCCGCCAGGTCGAAGGCCGTCACGGTGTATTCATAGGGAGGAGCTTTGGCGCTCCAATCCGCCGGAAGGAATACGAGGGCCTCGGGGCTCCGCCAGAGGGCGTCGAAGCGGACCAATCCGGCGTTGTAACCGGCCAAAACCCGGTGACGGGAAATCGTCAGGCAGGCCGCCGTTCCCGAGGCTATGGAGGCCGTCGCCGGATCGGCCAAGCGGTCGGCCAGATCGTTGTCGTTGATGTCAGAGAAAGAGGGGCCCGAGGAAATGAGTAGTTGGCGTATCCCTCCGCCCACGGCGGCCACATGGAGGCGGTCCCCATAAACCGCCGTGCTGAAGGCGGCTTCGTTCGTCACATTGACGGGGTTCCCGGTCCCTACCGGCAGGGCCTGGACGCCCTGATCCGTCGAAAGCAACAGCACCGTGCCGATGGAGGGTAACGAGGCCACGGTCAGGTGTCCTACCACCTCGCGCCTCAGATTGGATGTTCCCAGGAACGACCCGTCCTCGCGGTAAATGCGGACCGACTGCCAGAAACGTACACCCTGGAACTCCGCCATGCCCAGGAAACCACGTCCGCCCGCGCTGCGGAAGGCCGCGTAAAGCCTGTGGCGGGGCCCGAAGGCCACGGCCGTGGCTTCCACAGCCGGGTCCGCACCCTTTGTGATGTCCTCAGCGTCACGGAATTCCCATTCGATCGGGAATTCGAACGGCGTGGGGCCGCCGTTCACGTCCACCAGGTAGAGGCCCTGGTCCGTGGCGGCCGCCAGGTAGACGCGGCCGTCCTTCTCGTCCACGTCCATCGCGTTTACGGATTTCCCCGCCAGGAGAACGCCGTAGCCCATGGGGGCGAGGGTCACGGGGTCCACAACCTCCACGCCGCCGTCCCGGAAGCCGACGAACAGCCAGCGGCGGTGGTGCTTGACCGCCGAAACCGCACGGCCTTGGAAGGCGGTCGCGACCACGTCCCCGGTTTCTCCGTTCATCGCCGTCAGGCCGTTCACCCGTCCGGCGTAAACCAAGCCTCCCACCTCTTCCAGGGCCGCCGTGCCGGCGTCCGGCACGATCGCCGACACCCGTGCCGCCAGCACGGCCGTAGGTGCGAACGCCGAAGAGGTAACGGCCGTCGAGGTGGACCCGGTAACCGTGCAGGGCCGTATCCGACACGGGCATCCAGTGAAGGGCGGCCTGGCCGGAGATCTGCGGGTCCACAGCCACCTGCTGGGGTGGCTCAGGCCTCACATGGTCGTTCGTCACATGGATCGAGTCGTCCAGGCCCAACTCCTCCGTCACCTGGGTGATTCGCGCCGTCACGGTCCGTTTGTCGTAAGCCTCGGCGGTGAGGAGGAACTTTTCGCCGGCATGCACGGCAATCGTCCCCTTTTTCCTGGCATAAACCGGGAATCCCTCGATGGCCTCCAAGGTCAGGGGCTCTTCAGACAGCATCTTCTGAACCTTGAAGAAGCCGTTGCCCTCGCTCTCCCAGGACGCCTGCCCATCCACGGGGGCCGTGAAGACGATCGTGGAGGTGTCGGGATAAACCAGGGTGACGCCGCTCAGTGCCGGGCTGACATAGGGATCCATCGTCGTGAGCGTGGCCATCACGTCCACCGTTTGGGCGTTCGTGGAATTGATCCGAAGGTCGCCGTTTTCCAGCACCGCCGAAGAGAAGGCCGAGGACGTCCCACCCGGCCGCGTCCCGAAGGAGATGGCGGTATTGTCCGTCAGGGGTTTATCCCCAAACCGCAGGTATCCCCTGGATGTCGAAGATGGCACGGCGCCGAGGTCCAGGCCCGCCAGGAGTTTCTGGGTCGGGTCGAGATATGCCACCGAACTCTCGTGGCCGTGGATATCCACCAGCCGGAAGTTCGCCACGGCGAACTGGCGGAGGGCCAGGTTGGTCGAATAGGGATCGGTCGACAACGTTCCGGGCCCCACGGTGGTATCCGTCACGGACCGCATGACGACTTTAATGCGGGCTCGGGCGGGTATCGCGGTTCCCAGTTCCGCGAGATTGTATTCGGCCGTTACGCGGCCTTCAGGCCCGATATCCGTGTCCTTCGCCTCAAAAATGGGGATGCCCGTGGCCGGGTCGTCGGTACCGTCGCCGGGTTCGAGGAGAACCTGGTAGTCGAAGAGGTGCTGGGCTGGGACGGAGTCCACTATGTGTTCAATGGTATTGCCATACTCATCCCGCACAAGATTGCCTTCCTCATCCTTCACCAACTCGATGATCGCTTCTTCATAGGGGACTCCCGGCAAAACCATGTCGAATCGCAACGTTGCGGCATTGTCGAGGCGAATGACCTGTTGCAGCGCCTGGAAGTTGCCGGTTTCGAGGTTATCTCCGGAACTGGGCTTCCATCGTATCCAGGCCACCGGCGGTCGAGTGTCGACGGTCGTGGTATCGAGCGGAATATAAAACGCCTGCGTATCCTCCGGTCCCAGTTCACTGCGGCTGAATCCCACCGAGTACATCGCTATCTGCCGGGAATATGTCCAGCCCACCGCCCCGTCATCGAACAATGAGATGTTCCACGGCAGGCCTGTGTAGTGCTTCTTGAATTCCGGGTCCCAGATGAGGGGGGTAGGCGACATGAGGAACGGCGTTTCCCCCAACGACACCTCGGCACCCAAACCCTTCGACCCCTCGGCGGAAACGGTGACCGAGTGGCTCTCCCCGGCGATCTTGGCCTCGACTTCCAGGACGCCTTCCCGGTCCTCCCGGCTGTCCCAAACGTACTGGTCCTCGGAGGAACGCGCGTACCCGTCCACCGAGATGCGGTAGGACGGCGTCGAGTTGGACGGCGTCACATTGGTTGTCAGGGCCACCGGCGGGCTGACCTGTCCGGCCTGGTCGACCGCGGCCACTTCATAGGCCAGGGCTGCGCCCGTGGGCACGTCGTTTTCCATGAAGGTCGTCATGGTGATGGGCGCGGAAGTGAGGACCTTTCCGTCCCTCTTGACCAGGTAGCCCTTGATGTCACGCTCGGGATGGGCCTGCCAGGATATCCGCACCAGGCTGCGGTCCAGGTCGAGGGAAGCTCGGATGGTGCGGGTGTCGTTGATGTGTTCCCCATCGTCGGGCGCGATCACCACGGGCTGGGTGCTGGAGGACGACACACCAAGTCCCGCGGGAGCCGCAGGCACGTGGTCTTCCACGGTGAAGTCCGCCACCGCAGGGGCGTAACCGTTGCCGGCCGCGTCCTGGGCCTCCAGGCGGATGCGATAGACCCCGGCGGGCGCGAACTGGCCGGCCGAACCCAGCCCGTTCCACGTGAGGATATGTTCCCCCGCCGTGCGGAACTCACCGGGGGCCGTTACGCCGTCGAAAAATTCGTACAGGACCGTCTCGCCCTGCGGCAGTTGGGCCGTCACGAAGGCCCTAAGGTTCGCCACGTCCTTGTCCAGGCCGTAGGTGAAGGTCACGGCCCGGAAGGAAGCCTCCCGGGGATCGAAGAGCACCGGGTCCACCGTTGGGCCCGTAAACAGGGGCGTGGGGAACATAACGGAAACCGTGCCGGAGCCCGGCAGGGCGCGCACATCGTATCCCGTCACCGGGTCGGTCACGATGCCGTCCACGAATATCGTGTAGGTCCCGTCCATCAGGCGGTAACCGCCGTCGGTCGAGCCGTCCCAATCCACCCGGGCGAAGCCTTCAGCGTCCGGCACGACCGGCTGGTCCACCAGCAGGGTCTTCACCAGGCGCGAATCCACGTCGTAGACGGCCACGCTCACCCTCATGGGTTGGTTGGGCACGTATCGGATATGCGTCACGTCGGCGACGCCGCTGGAGTTCGGGCTGAAAGGATCCGGCTGCGCCTCGACCCCCCGGATGGCGGGGGGCAATCCGGTATCCACGGCCAGAAGATCGCGAACCGGCGCGCCCTGGTTGCCGGCCAAGTCCACGACCGTGAACTGAACGGTGTATACCCCAGCCGGTACGGGGAAGTTGCGTGCATCCTGGGCGTTCCAGGTGAAGGTGACCGGCACCCCGGCCTTCACGACGGCTTCCTCGAAGCCCAGGTCCACGCCGGCGTCGTCCAAGCGGCGGAAGCGGAGGACGCCGTCCTCATCCGACAGGGCCCGGAAGGTCGCGGCGGCCCCCGGGACATTGCGCATCAGCGGGTTCGGGTCGATGGGGGACAACGACAGCTTGGGTGCGCGGGTGTCGCGCGTCACGCGGACCCTCGCCACGTTGCGGTTGGCGTAGCCGTGGTAGGCCGCCAGGATCACGAACTCGCCGTCGGCGGGCAGGTCGGCCTCAAAGCTGAACTTGCCGTCGCTTCCCACCGGAGCAGTCGCGTATTCCCCTTCGACCCATTCCGTGGAACGGGAAACGTACCATTCAACGGTCTGGCCAGGCGTGCCCGTTCCCGTGACGGGAATGCGGGCCAAACGCGTCGGCGAGGCCGGTTGGTTGAGCGCGATGGCGTCGAAGTTGGCGGTGCCTTCCAAAAGCGCGAAGCTCGAGAAGTGGTTGGTGCTTGCATAAAGGTTCCAACCCACCGTAACGCCGGCGCTGACCACGGGATCGCGGGTGGTGTTTAGGGCCACCAAATTCCCGTTTTCGAGCACGTAAATAGAGAAAGTTTCGATGGCCTTGTCGCCCCGCTCCTCCTCCCTCAGGAACACCCTGATTTCGGCCGTCTCGGTTCCAAGGTCCCGGGAGGGTTCGATCTGGAGGATGGGCCCGTTGGGGGCCACGGCCGGTGGATTCGTCAAGGGGATCTGGCCGTAATCCAACGCGTTGACGGCGAACACCTCGCCTTGAACGCTTTCGGGGTATTCCACCGTGTTGCGGCCGTAGGGATCCTGGGTCTGGTCGTCTCCGCTGGTCACCTTGTGCCCCACGTAGAGGGTCTGCAGGGCGTGGCTGACGCCTTCTTTGGGCTCTTGCTTGTCATGGACTTCCAAAATCAGCGTCACCAGCCCCTGGATGCGCGTCACGTCCCACCAGGCCAGGATGCCGCCCGCTTCGACGGGCTTGATGGAGATATAGGGTGCTTCCGGGTCCCCGGCGGCCACCCGGGCGGGATCGCGCTGGGATTCGGGCACGGAGATGGGGATGTTGCGGTCACCCTTGGCGTAATAAAGGCGGTAATACTTGAAGCCATCGTTGCCGGTTTCACCCACGGCCTTGCCGGTGACGGCCACCAAACGCTTGGCGTAACTGTTTTTCGCGATGCGCATGGTGAAGTTGTCGGACAAGTAGTTGCGGTTGGGGTCGGCCGTGATCTCGTGGACCGGGGTGGGTTGTGGGGACGGAGCGACGTCCGGTAGGATCTCGACACCCTCGTTGAGACTGCCGTCCATGTACTTGAGGCGCACGTTCCAGCGGTCGATCACGAGGCTGGGGTTGGCCTTCGACTGGGATTCCGGCCGGAACCACCAGGTGTAGTTTTTCGAGGCGGGGTTGCCGTCGGGTGGGGACTGTTTGCTGGCCGGATAGGTCGAAACCCCCGTATCCAGGTTGGCCTGCGAATCATCCACGAGAATGTAGTTATCAGGCCGAGTACCCGTAATGTTGTCCCCGGAACCGGCCTCGAACCGGATGGAGGTGGGTTGGCTGCGAGTCACACCTCCCTGGTCCCCCAGGACCGGGTCTTCCGCCGTGGTCCACTCGTCGGCCGAGCTCGCTGGGAGGACGGCCTTGATCCGGCCCATCGCATCGATCTCCAGGGTCGCATCCTTGAGCCGCGGGTCACTGTCATCGAGGATCTTCTGGTCATACACACGGTTGGTCAGGTTCAGGCGGCCGAGTTCCAGGCCTTTGGCGTACAGTCCGTCCCGGGTGTCGCTCGACACGAACTC
>CAZSKE010000042.1:0-9158 GCA_964607325.1 uncultured bacterium
GGCTGAAGAACATGAAAGCGTTGGGCCCGCCGCGATACGGCGTGAAAACGGAGGACAAGCATGCAAGTCGGAAAGGTTCAAATCCCCAAGTTCCTGGATTATGAGCGGGGCACGTTGTCGGCCAACTACGGCAAATTCATCGCCGAGCCCTTTGAGCGTGGCTACGGCCAATCCATCGGCAATTCGCTTCGAAGGATCCTGCTCTCGTCCATTCCGGGGGCGGCGGTCACCTCCGTCAAGTTCGAGGGCGTGCCGCACGAGTTCTCGACCCTTCCGGGCGTCCTGGAGGACGCCACCGACATCCTGCTCAACCTCAAGGAATTGAAGATCAAGCTGTATTCCTCGGGGCCTAAAAACATCCGGCTTTCGGTGAAAGGGGAGAGGAACGTCGTGGCGGCCGACATCCAGGTCGACGCGGACATTGAAATCCTCAACCCGCAACTGAAGCTGGCGACTTTGACCGAAGGGGACGCGTCTCTGGAAGCCGAAATCGAGGTTTCCGAGGGGCGCGGATACGTGCCGGCGGATCGCAATAAACGCGAAGGACAACCGATTGGCGTGATCCCCATGGACGCCATCTTCACCCCGGTGACCCAGGTCAAGTACACCGTGGAATCGGCTCGTATCGGTCAAATGACCGATTACGATAAGCTCATCCTGGAGATTTGGACCGATGGGCGGATCCGTCCCGAGGACGCGTTGGCGCAGTCTTCCAAAATCCTTCGTGATTCACTTCAAATCTTCATCAACTTCGAGGAAGAGCCGGGTCAGGCCGACGATTCCATGAGTGAGGAAGAGGAGCGCTTGAAGGAGATCCTCGGCGAGAGCGTGGAGGAGTTGGAACTGTCGGTTCGAAGCGCCAATTGCCTCAAAACCGCCAACATCAAGACCATCGGGGATCTGGTGCGGAAGACGGAATCCGACATGCTCAAGTACAAGAACTTCGGCCGCAAATCGCTCAACGAGATCAAGGAGATCCTGGGCGGCATGAGCCTTTCTTTCGGGATGGATGTGGACGCCATCCTCACCAAGGGCCGTGGCGCGTACCCCCGTCCTGAAGCGAAGGTTTAAACCGCTCCGCCGCTGTTTCGCGGCGGGGTTTTCAAAACGTGGAGTTTGATTCGAGGAGCATCGCATGCGACACGGTAACTATCGAGGCCAGTTAGGGGTCCAGCCCGGGCATCGCCGGGCCATGATCCGAAACCTGGTGACGGCCCTTTTGAAGCATGAACGCATCCGCACGACACGCGCGAAAGCCCGCGAGACGCGTCGTTACGCCGAGAAAATGATCACCCTGGCCAAGAAGGAAACGTTGGCTTCGAAGCGCGACGCGCTGGCCTTCATCCGGGAACGCGATGTGGTCAACAAGCTTTACAAAACGCTCATCTATCGTTACGCCGAGCGAAAGGGCGGATACACACGGGTGCTGAAACTGGCTCCGCGCCCCGGCGACAACGCCGAGATGGTTTTCCTCGAGCTGGTGGATCGTCCTGTCGAGGTCGCGCCTCCGCCGGAGGAAAAGAAGGATAAGGCGTCGAAGGACGCCAAAGGATCCGACGCGGGCCACGAGGAGAAGTCCAAAGGAAGCAAGACGAAGAAGACGAAAGCTTCCGCGGCCGCGGCGTCGAACGCGTGACTTTTGAGGGCAATACTTTCGGCCCCACCCCTCGGGGTGGGGCTTTTTTTTGAATGGGGCCCTTTGGGGCTCGTTCTCAGCTTCTTCCACGCTGGAGGCGGGGAATAACCACGGTTATTCCGAAGATTGTTTTTGACCGCGAGCCGAGCATCCTCTAAAATATGGCCCACCTATGAAAACAAACCTACCCCCCAACTTTTTGCGAGCCCTCGTCCTGGTTGTTTTAACCGTTTTTGTGGCGTCGCCCATGGTTTTGAGGGCGCAAACGGCCGGGTTGTCCGGAAGTCTTGAAACCAGCCAAAATCAGGCCTTCGCCAAGGAGCCCAGTCGGGCGCTGATGCTCGCGTTTTTCCCGGGGATCCTGATACACGGCTACGGCCATTTTTACGCCAAGGACAAGTTGATGGGGACGACCCTTTTGGGCGGCGAAATCATCTCCCTGGCCGTGATGGGGTTTGGTTTAGCCGTCAAGGAGAACCCCGAGGATTATCAGAACAGTTTTCTGGGAAGCAACTCCGAGCGACGCGGCAAGGATATGATTCTTTATGGGGCCCTCTTTTTCGGGCTCACTTGGGTCGCCGATGTGGCGCACGCGCCGACCGCCGCGAGGAATTACAATATCGAGCACAATTTACAACCCGCCTTTTCTTTCCGGCAGGACGGGTCACCGACCTTGACCTTGGCCTATCGGTTTTAACCTTTCCGCGGAGCCAAGGATCCCCTGATTCGTTCATGGCTGGCGGCTTTTTTTTATGAGTCGATTCCGTCCCGGTTTCACGTTTTCGACAACCCTCCATAAAATTCGCGGCGCGGTATACTGAAACGCGTTGTCCTGTCGGTCGGATGAACCGTATGAGGGTTTTGAGTGAAATCCATCCCGCGACTTGCCGCTTTCCCGCGTCGAAACCTTCGAACGTCCCAGGGCGTTTTCCTGGGTGGCTTGGTGATTCTCTCGAGCCTCCTCCAAGGCGGTGGCGCCCCTCCCGGCCCGGCCTCCGTCACGCCATTCATTTCTTCGGCCGCTCCCGCCGCGGGAGCCGTCGTTTTGAAACCGGCGCTCCGCGCGAGACACGCGCGTCTCTCCCTGGGAGTGTGGACCGATTTGATCAAGGGGTTTGAGCGTCCGGGATGGGATCCTGGTTTCCGTCTTTCCTTGTTCCCCGATGCCGATTACGCCTGGAGGATTGACCGGGTCTGGGTTCGTCCCGAGGGTTGGACGCTTTGGGGAAGTCTCACGGACGCCCCGCGAGGCGGGCAGGTGGTCTTGGCCTTCCGGTCAGGGCGCCTATCCGGGAACGTGTGGGTTCACGGCATCGGGAAGTTTGAGATTCGGTACGCGGGGGAGGGGATCCACCGGATTTCCGAGGCGGACCCGAACAATGGCTTCCGGTGCGGGAACGAGGAATGGCCGCGAACCGAGGCCTCCAAATGGTGGGTGGGTGCTCCGGCCGTCTACCCGCAGGATGAAACACACGCCTGCCCCGATCCGCAGAGCCTGAAGATCAGGCACCTTCTGGTGGTTTACACTCCCTCGGCCGTGTCAAAAGCGGGGGGATTGCCCGCCATGTTGGCGAACATCGACCAGGCTTGGGCCGCGACCAACATGGCCTATTACAACAGCGGGGTTTCCGCCGAGATGCAGTTGGTGGCGTCACGGCAAGTCCCTTACGCCGAAACCGGCAACATGTCCACGGACTTGAGCCGTCTTTACGACCCGTCGGATGGTTACCTCGATGAAGTCCAGGGTTGGGCGACCACCTACGGCGCCGAACATGTCGCGTTGGTCGTATCCGCGAGCTCGGGCGGTATGGCGGGGCTGGCTTACCTTCCGGGAAAGTACACGGCGATTTTGCAGGATTACGAGGATATGGCCTTGCCCCACGAGCTCGGGCACAATTTCGGGTGCCAACACGACCGGGAGCACTCGACCAGTCCGGGGGTCGCCCCCTACGGTTACGGGCACCGGTTCCTCGCGGGCGGCGTCACCTACATCACGTTGATGGCGTATCAGCCGGGGAATTGGATCCTCCGTTTTTCCAACCCGTTGGTTTTGTTCCTGGGCCAACCCACCGGCGTGGAAGCCGACCAGAGCGATTCCGCCGATAACGCGCGGTTACTCAACGAGGCTTTCATCCACGCCCCCTACACCGGGACCCACCCCCAACCCCAGGCCCAGATGACTTCGCCTTTCGACGGGCAAACCCTCCCGAGTCCCTCGTGGGTGACACTCACTGCGAGCGCATCCGCCGCGGTCGGCGCGGTCGCTCAGGTGGATTTCTACGTGGATAACGATCTCGTCGGCACGGACACCAGCGAACCCTACCAGTCTTCCTGGAACGACCCCAGCCCCGGAACGCATTGGGCGTCGGTGCATGTGGTGGATGACGCGGGGGCCATGAGGGCTTCCTGTCCGGTGAGTTTTTTCGTGGTGTTGCCCACCTACACCCCCACTCGAACGCCGTCCCCGACCCCCACCACGGATTTTTCCCCGACGAGGACCCCCACCGGAACCGCGACGATGACACGCACGAGAACGCCGACCCTTTCGAGGACCCCGACCGCCACTCCCACGGGAAGCCCCACGAGATCCCCGACCGCCGCCGGGACGGTCACCCCCCCGATGATTATGTTCACGCCGGATACGACCGTGGTTCCGGCCTGGACCCCGATATCCTGCGCGGCGCCCATGACCTGGGTCGATGTGTCCAACACGGGAGCTCAAGCCGATGGGGATTGCGCGCAAACCTATCCCGCCATGAGTTGGGACGGGCGTTACGTGGTGTTCGGCTCCCAGGCGACGAACCTGGGTTCGCCGGTGTGGCCGGGCATGACCAATATTTACGTCCGGGATACCGTGAGCGGCGCCACCGAACTCATCAGTCGCGGCATGTCGGGCGCGCCGGCCAACGGCATGAGTGACATGGCGGATATCAGCGGAAACGGGCGATATGTCGCGTTCAATTCAGGCGCCTCCAACCTGGTTCCGGGAGACACCAATGGCATGGTCGACGTGTTCGTGCTTGACCGGTTGACGGGTGTTATTGAGCGTGTCAACGTTTCCGCCTCGGGTCAACAGACGGTCTTGTCGTGTTTAAGCCCGAGGATCAACGGTGATGGTCGTTATGTGTCTTTTGATTCCGCCGACCCCACTTTGACGGCGGACGACGCCAACGGCGCGAGCGATGTTTTCGTGAAGGACCGCTGGATGGGGTCGGTGGAGCGCGTGAGCGCGCCCCCGGGATGGGGGGATTCCAACGGGCAGAGTTTTCTTCCTTCGATCAGCGCGGGTGGCCGTTATGTGGCCTTTGTCTCCTCCGCCACCAACCTGTGCATGGCCTTTTTTGTTTCCGGTGGTTTTCACGTTTACGTTCACGACCGGCTCACCCACTCCACGGAATTGCTGGATCGGCGGCCCGACGGCGACCCGTCCCATGATTCGACAAACGCCTACCCCTGGTCCATCAGCGCCGATGGGCGCTATGTGGGCTTCGGAAGCGACGCCACCGACCTGACGACCGGGGATGTCGAGGGTTGGATGGACGCCTTTGTTTGCGACCGAACGACGGGACAGGTTTTCCGTGTCAGCGAAACGTCCGCCGGTATCGGGGGGAACAACGACAGCGACCAGCCCGCCCTCAGCGCCGATGGAAGGCACGTGGCTTTTCTCTCCTATTCGACCAATCTGGCGGCCGGGGCCAGCGACTCCTACGCGAACGTTTACCGGTCGAAATGGCAACAAGGAGCCATCACGGTCGTCAACGTGGCGTTCGGGGGGGGCGAGGCCAACGGGCACGCTTACGGTGGTTTCCTCAACGCGGATGGAAGCCGTACCGGCTTTATTTCCTACGCCGACAACCTGGCGCCTGGCGATCTCAACGGTTTGCCGGACGTTTTCAACGCGTGCGTCACGGAGCTTGCCTCCACCCTGACGAACACTCCGACCTCCTCGTGGTCTCCAACGCCCACCGCGACGGATACGCAAACGGCCACCGCGACTTCCACGGATTCTCCAACGGCCACGGATACCGCCTCTCCCACCCCGACCCGGACCCCGGTGGTTTCCCCCACGTTCACGGGGACCCTCACGGCTTCCGCCACCACCCCGAAGGGCACTCGGACCGCCACCCCGACCGCGACGATCACGCCGACGGGCACGATCCCAACGGCCACCCTGACCCCCACTTCGTACGTCGTGATCGACGTGTTCCCAACCGTGACTTTAACGCCCACCTCGACCTTTACGACGGTCCCCTCGCTGGTTCCTGGGGCTGTGGGAACGCCCCTCGCGTATCCGAATCCTTTCCGGGGGGAGGGAACGTTGTCGGTCGCGGTGGAACTGGGGAAAACGGCGGCCTCGATTCGTTTAGTCTTGGTCACGACCGCCTACCGGAAAATCGTTGAGAGGGAATTCCAGGGACCTTTTCGACCGGGGTTCCACAGCTTCACGATCGACCTAGAGACCCTCCCGGGCGGAATACCGGCCAATGGGGTTTACCACCTGGTCGTCGTCCTGCCTTCCGGCGAAAAATCCTGGGGCGTTCTGGGCTTGATGCGCTAACGGCAAATGACTGTGCCATAATAGACTCATGGATTCCATTTCTCCCCAAACCCTCGCGTTCACGCTCCCGCTTCTGGTCGTTTCCTTGCTCGCGGCGGGGCACGCGGTGTTGAACAAACGCGACCCCCGCGCCGGTATTCTTTGGCTGGGTTTGTGCTTGTTCCTGCCGGGAATCGGGGCCTTCTTTTATTGGTTGTTTGGAATCAACCGGATACGCACCTACGCCAGACAATTGCACCATCGGGGAGGTTGGCGTCACGCCACGCCCATCGACCCGAAAGTGTGGCCGCCGCGTAAAAAACGTCGCGGCGTCGGGGAGCGGTTTGAGCCCCTTCGTGGTTTGGCCGAGACGGTCACCCGACGTCCGGTTCTTCCCGGCAACAAGGTGTTTCCCTTGTTCAACGGAGAAGAGGCCTATCCCGCGATGTTGGAGGCCATTCATCGGGCGCGTCACACTGTTTATCTTTCCACCTATATTTTTGATGCGGACGAGACCGGCCGTATGTTCGTGGGAGCCTTGGCGCGCGCGCGCCAACGGGGTGTCGACGTGCGGGTTCTGGTGGACGCCATCGGGGAGAAGTATTCCCGGTTGCCGATTTCCCGTCTTTTAAAAGAAAGAGGCGTGAATTCGGCGCGCTTCCTCTCCATGGGATGGGATTTCCGCCAACTGCACCTCAATATGCGCAACCATCGAAAATTGCTCTTGGTGGATCATCAAGTGGGATTCCTGGGAGGGATGAACATCCGAAACGGGCATTGGGCCTCGCGTGGCCCGGAAAAGGCCCGGATTCAGGATGTTCATTTTCGCGTCGAGGGGCCGGCGGTGCTCGAAATGCAGGAAGTGTTTCTGGAGGATTGGTATTTCGCGACCCGGGAATCCCTTCCTTGGCGTTTACCGCCGGTGGCGACCCGCGCGGGATTATCCAACTGCCGTGTCATCGGCGACGGACCCAACGAGGAATTTGAGAAAACCCGCCACTTGCTTTTGGGGATCATGGCGTGGGCCCGGAAAAACATTCGGATCATGACCCCCTATTTCGTTCCGGACCGGGTGTTGATCGCGGGGATTCAACACGCCGCCTTGCGTGGCGTGGAAGTGGATCTGATCCTGCCGGGGGTCAACAACCTCCCGCTGGTGGCCTGGGCTTCCCGCGCTTATTTGTGGGAAATCCTCATCCGGGGTGTCCGTGTTTACGAACAACCCGCGCCTTTTGCCCACACCAAAATATTGACCGCGGACGGGGCCTATGCCCTGGTCGGGTCCAGTAATCTCGATAACCGGAGTCTCCGGTTGAATTTCGAGTGTAATTTGGAGGTTTATGACCCGATCGTCGCCCGAAAGTTGGAGCGGCGGTTTGACGAGGTCCGCGCTCGTTCAAAGCCATTGACACTCGCGGGGCTTAACGACGAGCCGCTCGCTTTCCGTTTGAGAAACGCCACTTGCAAGCTTTTGTCCCCGCTTCTTTAGCGGGCGGAGAGATTGGGAAAAAGAACGAGGGGCCATGAAAAGACATCTATTCGCCACCAACAAATTGGATTACTGCCGTGGAAAACGGCCCGACGTGGATTGCATCCTCTGCGCCGTTCTGGCGGGCGACCCCCGAGTGGAGTCGTTGCTCGTGTGGGAATCAAAGCGACTCGCGGTGTGCCTCAACCTGTATCCGTACAATCCAGGCCATTTGATGATCTTTCCCCGAAAACACGTGGAGAGGTTCCGGGACCTGAAGGAGCGGGACGCGATGGAAATCCATCGGGTCACTGCGCGAAGCCTGCGAGCCTTGGAACGGGTTTACCATCCCCCGGGATTCAACCTGGGGTGGAATCTTGGCGATCACAGCGGGGCTTCTATCAAGCATCTTCATTTTCACGTGGTGCCGCGCTATGCCCGTGAGGTGGGATTCATGGATCTTGTGGGAAAAGCCCGCGTGGTGGTGGAACACCCCCAAAAAACCTTGGCGGGTATGCGAAAGGCTTTTAAAAAGGCGTGAGGGGAACGGGAGGGCGCGAAAAACCCGGAAAGAAAAAAGCCCCGTCCTCTTTCGAGGGCGGGGCTTTTTTCCTTGGGGATTAGACCACTTGGGCGATGGGGAGCGCGGAAGTGGCTTCATCCTGGTGGAAAATCTGGTTGGCGTTCTTGTGGGAACCTTTCGTGAGGCGATATCCGGCCGCCTCAAGGGCTTGTTTCCAACTGCCGAATTCCCTCCGGGCCGCTGAATAGAGGGCCAAGCGTTCCCGATAGGTGCTCAAGAGCTGCTTGGATTGGGCTCTCTTGATCTCCTCGAGCACGGTCTCCTTGGTCCATTTGGTCAGTTTGTTCCGGCGACGTTCCTTGCCCGCCTCAAGAATCTTGTCGTAGTCGATGCCCGCGGCTCGCACGGCGTTTCCCCAGCTACCGTAGTAGCGCCTGGAGCAGGAGGCGGTGAAGAGGGGGATATGATTCTTGGATATGTTGCTGGCGGAGATGTCGACACCCTGTTTGTGTAAATCCTTGATGGTGTCCATGATCCGTTGTTTAGACCATTTTTGCTTCATGACTTGTCTCGCTTTCTTTCTCGTACTAGAAAACCAGCGTGGCAGGGTATTGGTGTCTTATTGCTTAGAACAATACATTGTCTAATGTTTCTTGTCAATACCATTAACTAAGTTAAATTATGAACGGTTATGATGTATTATCATATAGCGATATATATTGGCGTAAACGAAGTTGCCAAAAAGGCTTATATTGACTTGTTTTTTATAAAAAAGTAAACAAGTTAACAATTTGTTTCGCTCTTTGTCATGGGCATTTTCGAAATAAACAAAGGAAAATAATGCCAATGATTCGAAGCTGTATGGGAATAGTAGTGGTTCGAAAAAACACCGACTTGGGGAACGGGTTTGGCGCCAATGTCCATGATTGAGATTGAGAAATTACACAAACGGTATGGGCGCATGACCGCCGTGGAATGCTTGGATTTGTCGGTG
>CAZSKE010000042.1:9168-10430 GCA_964607325.1 uncultured bacterium
GGAGGGGAAATCTTCGGCTTTTTAGGTCCCAACGGCGCGGGAAAAACAACCACTCTCAAAATCATCACTGGGCTTCTTTTGCCGACATCGGGAACGGCGCGCGTGGGCGGGTTTGACGTGGTGTCTCAAGGGCCTCAGGCAAAACGCATTACTTCCTTCATCCCGGATCGCCCCTATCTTTACGAGAAATTGACGCCTCTGGAATACCTCCGTTTCCTCAGCGGAATCTACGAGTTGGACAGTAGGGAAGCGCATCGCCGCGCCCACGATTATCTCGAGATGTTCGATCTCCTGCCCTGGAAGGACGAGTTGTTGGAAGGCTTCTCCCACGGCATGAAGCAAAAGGTGGTCATGGCGGGAGCCTTACTGCCTCAACCGAAGGCGTTGATTGTGGACGAGCCCATGGTGGGGTTGGACCCCGCCTCGACCAAGCTGGTCAAGGATCTGTTCACCCAATGCGCGAAAAACGGCGTGACCATCCTTCTTTCGACCCACACCTTGGAGGTGGCGCAGAAGCTTTGTCATCGGATCGGGATCATCCATCATTCGCGTTTGATCGCCTTGGGCACTCTGGAGGAGTTGCGCGCGCGGACCGCCGAGGCGGCGACCGACCTCGAGACCGTTTTCCTGGAGTTGACCCGGGACGCGGCCGACCCGGATGATAAAAACGCGGACCCCGGTTTTCGGGGTCGAGGATGATGACGGGTCCCGCTCCCGGCAAGAATCTCTCGTTGGCTTTTTGGCCAACGCTGGGCCTTCTCGCGCGGTTGGAAGCCCGGGCCGCGGCCAACGCGTTTTTGCGGGGAGGCGCTTTCATTTGGCTCAAGCTGTTGGGCGGCGTCGCGATGGGCCTGTTGTTCATGGGTTGGCTTTTTCTTCTCTTTGACCGCGCCTTGTTGTATTTCACTTCCATCCAACTCATGGGAGGCGTCTTGGCCGAGCGCCTTCTTTCCCTCCTCTTCCTGACCGTTTTCGGGCTCGTGTTTTTCTCCAACGTGGTGGTGACGATTTCCACCGCGTTCTTGTCCAGCGACCTGAACCTTTTGATGTCCCTCCCGATCCGACGAAGCGCGATCGTGACGATGAAATTTTTGGAAACCTATCTCGCCTCCTCTTGGATGCCTTTATTGTTGTTCGTCCCGATCCTGCTCGCTTACGGAGTAGTGTTTCAGGGCGGCCCTTTTTTCTATCTCGCCGCCTTTCCGGCGCTGGCGTTCTTTCTGGCTTTGCCGGCGGGATTGGGCTATGGCCTATGCTCCCTT
>CAZSKE010000043.1:0-8192 GCA_964607325.1 uncultured bacterium
CAAGGTGGGCGACGAGGTGGAAGCCACCATTGAACGCATGAGGGGGCCCAACGGTCTCGTCAAGTTGTCGAAGCGCAACGTGGACAAAGGTCGTCTGTGGGAAAAACTCGAGAAAACCTTAAAGGCCGGGGAATCCCTGAAGGGCAAAGTTGTCCGCAAGGTGAAGGGCGGCTTGCGGGTGGATATCGGACAGCTGGAAGCCTTTCTGCCGGCCAGCCAGGCCGCGCTCGAGAAAAACCCGAACCTGGATCCGTTGATGGAGCAGATTCTCGAGTTCAAGATTCTTTCCCTGGAACGGGCCCGTAACAACGTGGTGCTTTCGCGTCGATCCGTGCTCGAGGCCGAGCGCGGAGCGAAGCGCCTGGAGATGATGGACAAGACCAAGGTGGGGGATGTTCTCGAGGGCCACGTTAAGAACGTCACGCCCTACGGGGCTTTTCTGGACTTGGGTGGCGTGGACGGGCTTCTTCACATCGCGGATGTGGCTTGGATCCGGGTCGCGAAGGTTGAGGAGCACCTCAAGGTGGGTCAAAGCCTCAACGTCGTAGTGCTTCAAGTGGATCGCGAAAAAGGGAAAATTTCGCTGGGCCTCAAGCAACTGACGCCTGATCCGTGGAGCACGGCGCAAGGCCGCTATGTCGCGGGACAGGTGATCGAGACCAAAGTCATCCACTTCGTCGATTACGGCGCGTTTCTCGCCACGGAGGACGGCCTGGAGGGTTTCTGCCACATTTCGGAAATTTCCTGGTCGAAGAAAGTCAAACACCCTTCCCACGCCCTCAAGCTGGGCGACCAGGTGCGCGCCGAGATTCTCGATATCGATTTCGACAAGCGCAAGATCAGCTTCAGCGTCAAGAAGACTCAAAAGAGTCCTTGGGAAGGCGTGGTGGAGCGCTATCCGGTGGGCGCCCCGGTGACGGCCCGTGTCACCAGCCTGGCCGATTTCGGCGCGTTTCTGGAGTTGGAGGATGGGTTGGAGGGTCTTCTTCATTCATCCGACATCACCTGGGACAAGTCGCAAAAGGCCCCGCAAAAATCGCTCAAAATCGGCCAGGAACTCTCCGTGAGGGTTCTTTCGGTCGACCCCGAAAAAAAACGTGTTTCTCTCGGCCTCAAACAAGCGGAAGGGGATCCCTGGGACAAGGCGGAGGAACGATTCCCGGTGAACACCCGATTGACCGGCAAAGTGACGCGCATCGCGGATTTCGGCGTTTTCCTGGAGGTCGATAAGAACGTGGAGGGCCTTCTTCATCGTCAGGAAATGGCCGCTCCGCCTCCCAAGAAGTTGGAGGATATCTTCAAGCCTGGGGATAGCCTGGAGGCTCAGGTCATCGCCATCGACGCGAAGAAACGCCGGTTGTCGCTGAGTCAAAAGGCGCTTCACCGTAAACCTCTCCCTCCTCCGGGTGAATTCGAGCCGGAGGTGGTGGAGAAAAAAAGCAACTCCTTCATGAAAGCCTGGGGCAAACTGGTCAAGAAGGCCAAGAAGTCCGACGATGAGGAAGAGTATTAGTCGGATGCCGTGAAAGTCGCCCGCGAGGATTTTTGTCGCGTTTGCCTCGCGATTCGCTCGAACCCCGAGGCTACTGGCGCGCTTGGCAACTCTTTTGGGTTGCCCTGGCCGCCAGGGTTTGGCCTGGGGGCAGGGCGCCAAAACAGTTTTCAGCGCCCTGTTTGTGATAGGTTGAGTAGGGAAAAGCGGCCGAAGCTGACCGCCGTCGTTTTTACCATTCGCGAGGAGGATGTCCCATGAGGTTTTGGAAATCTTGTTTCGCCGTGACGTTGACGTTTGTTTTCTTTTCCGGTTGCGCCACCGTCAAAAAGACCGACGGGACGGCCGCGGCCCCGGCCCCCACGCCGACCTCAACCAAGAAAGAGACCCGTAAGGCTGTCGCGACGAAGAATCAAACGGCGAGTTCCTCGGATGTCCTGACGATTGAAGCCGGACAGACGCTTTGGGATATTTCCCGAAGCGCCCAGACCTACGAGAAATCCTGCCAATGGCCCGTCCTCTACAAGGCCAACAAGGAAAAAATCCAGGACCCGGATTTGATCTATCCCGGGCAGGTTTTGCGGGTCCCCAGGTCCGTTTCCCCGACGGACGGGGCGAACGCTTGCAAGGCCGCCGCCAAGTATGGAAAACACGCGCCCCATAGCAAACCACGCGTGGATGTCCAGGTCGATTATTGACGATCCGCCGGGTTTCATCAAAAGGCGTCCCTCCCTTGAGGGGCGCCTTTTTTTTATTTGAACGAGGGTTCATCGGCGGGCGAGTTCCCTCGCGGCATTAACCCGTTTGTGCGCTTCATCCGCCGGTCTCCTCCCCGGAAATGGGCTTGGAGGATCCCGCGAGGACTACGGTTGGAATGCCCCTCCGAATCGTCAACGTGGTTTTGTCATCGGCTTCAGTCCTCAGGGGGCTTTGGGCATGTGTTTATTCGGCTTTATTTGAACCCCAGGGGTCGTTATACTACTTTGCCGCACCCTCTACGCCTGGGGGTACGCAGCCATTTTCATGGGATGGTAAAAGGCCCTTGTCGCGTAAATCGAGCCGAAAACCCACTTCTCTCCATTTGACGGCCTTCTATCTGGGCGCGCTGGTGATTCTTTTCCCCCCACATACCCTCAACGCCGCGGGACCCACACCGCTTGAGGAAGGGCGGGCCCTTCTCAAGGCCAGGGCCTACGGGCTTTCCCTCGAGCGTTTTTTGATCGCCACGGAACGATCCTCCGAGGCTCGTGAGAAAGCCGAGGCCCTGCGGTTGGTGGCGGAAGCCCGGTTTCGAGCGAGGGATTTCGAGGCGGCCTACGAGGCCAGTCTCGAGGCGCGTCGTCTCGACGCCCTGTCCTCCTCGGCCCCCGAATCCGAGTTTCGCGCCGCGCTTTCGCTGGTGTACCTCAAGCAATACCGATCGGCGTTGACCGAGTTCGAGCGGTTCGAGGGCAACCATCCTAAAAGCCCGCTTCGCTCCGATGTTAGCTTCTGGAAGGGCGAGTGTCTTTTCCAGATGGGGAAGGTCGAACAAGCCCGCGCCGAGTATGAGCGTATCTTGAAAGACGATCCTCTTTACGCCCACCGGGGACTGGTGATGTTCCTGAGGGCCTGGTGCGCCTATCGGCAGGGTGATTTGCGACAAGCCCTCGAGGGGTTCAAATCGACCTACGCGTCCGAGCCGGACAAGGACGTGAGGCGGCTTTCGCTGTTCCAGACGGCCGAGGTGCAATTCAAGCTCCAAGATTGGAAGGGGGCCGAGGAAACCGGCCAAGCCTTCCTGGAGAATTATTCCGGCGACGCGCTGGAACCCGCGGCTTGGTATGGACTGGGTTGGGCGCGCGAGAAACTCGGGAAAAACCGGGAGGCCGCCGAGGCATTGGGTCGTGTCGCCCTGGGTTGGCCCACGCACGCCCTGGCCCCCTGGGCCTCCGTTCGCCAAGGCGTCAACGCGTACGTCGCGGGGGATTTCAACGACGCTCGCGCCGCCTATGAAAAGGCCCTTTCGCTCTCTCCCGACAAAACCCCGGCCGACCAGGCCGCGTATGGTTTGGGTTGGATCGATTACCAAGCGGGTGAATTGAAGGAAGCCGAGAAACGTTTCGCGAAGGTGGCGGATTTCCAACCGGCCAGTGTCTTGAAGTGGGACGCCTCTTACCTATTGGCGGGTTGTTATTACCTCGGGGGCCGCGCCGACCAGGCCCAAGAATATTACAACCGTGTCGCTTCCGCGGCGCCCAAGGCCTTGGCGGCCGCCGCCTTCTATTGGAGCGGTTGGTGCGATTACTCCCTTGGACGCCCCGCGGTGGCGTTTTCCAAATTCACCAAGCCGCCCGTCGGCGCGACGGGTTCCTGGAAACCCCGTTTTCATTGGGCCGCCGCCGAGGCGGCGTATCGAACCGGCGAAAAAGCCGAAGCCCGTCGTTATTACCAAAAGGCGTTGGAAGCCCCGGGTTCCCCCGTCTCCTTGGAATCCCTCTCGGGGCTGGGTTGGTCGTGGTTCGAGGATGAGAACTATGGGGAGGCCCTGAAGGCCTTCCAGAAAGCCGCGGCCCTCAAACCGAACCATCCCGCCGCGTGGGAAGCCCGATTGCGCTCGGGCGACTGCCTCTACAACCTTCATCTTTACTCGGCCGCCGAGACCGAGTACCGCGCGGTGTTGGCGCGCAAGCCGGGGCCGCCGATCGAGTTGGACGCCGCCGAGCAGTTGGGGTGGTGCGCGTACCGCCAAGACCGATACGCCGACGCGGAAACGAGATGGCGCAACTTGTTGAGCCGCCCCGAAGCCGCCGAACGGGCCCCGCGACTGCGGTATTGGATCGCCTGGTCCAAGTTCAGGGGGAAGAATTTCAACGACGCGGCGGCCGCTTTCCAGGACGTGGCGGATAAAAATCCCGACCATCCCTTGGCGGCCGAGGCGCTTCTCCGACAGGCGGATTGTTATTTCAATCTGGGCCGGTTCCAGCAATCCCTCGAGCATTACCAGAAATTCCTCCAACAATACCCCGACCACCGACTTCTGCCGGACGCCCTCTACGGCGTCCAGTGGTCCTATGAAAAAATGGGTCGCAAAGACCAAGCCGCGGAAGCCGCCCGGAAATTCCTGGGCGATTACCCGAAGAGCCCCTACGCTCCCGAGGTGCTCTATCGCTTGGCCGACACCTTGTTCCACGACGGCAAATTCGAGGCGGCCGAAAAAACCTATCGGGAACTTCTGGACCAGAATCCCAAGAGCGATCCGGCGCCCCGCGCCGCGTTTTGGATGGGCACGGCCCAGGTGAAGCAAAACAAGTTGTACGAGGCGTCCCAGACCTTCAAGAAGCTTTTGGCCGATTACCCGGAGGATCCGCTGATCCTTGAGGCGAAATTCAGCCTCGGTTCTGTTTATTTCCAGCAAAAGGACTATCTCAACGGCTTGGACGCTTACCGCTGGGTGTTCGAGAACCACCCCGAACACCGATTGGCCCCTCACGCCTTGTTCAATGGCGCCATTTGCGCGAAGCAGATGCGACAGGATGAGAAAGCCTTGCGGCTTTTCGAGCGCTTGAGGAAAGACCATCCCCAGGATCCCTTGGCGGACGAGGCTTCGCTCCACGCGGGTCTCTTGCTGGAACGCGTGAAGCGTTACGAGGAGGCGTTGAAGGCCTACGAACAGGCCCAGAAGATCCCCAAGCCGGCCCTGGCGGTCGAAGCGGCCTACTATCACGCCCAACTTCAAATGTTGCTCAAGCGTTATGATTCCGCCATCAAGGAATTCAACCAATTGGCGGCGCGCTATCCCAAGCAGGATCAGTGGGTCGTCACGTCTTTCGCCAGGATCGCCGAGTGCTATGAGGCCAAGCGGGATTATTCCCGGGCCGCCGACACCTACCGGAGGATCCTGAGATACACCGGCGTGAAACAGTGGAAGGAATCGGCCCAGAAACGACTGGACGCTCTCCTGCCCTTGCTTCCTCCGACCCCGGAGGCGACCGTCTCCGCGGCGCCCAAAAAGTCCCCGGCCAAAAAACCGGCGACCTCGGCCGTGAAAACTCCCGTCCAGGGGGCGACCCCGTGAACGACCTGAATCCTCGTTTGGTTTATCTCGCCCTGGGCTTTTGGGGGATCCTCGCGATGATGCCCGCTCGCCTGGGGGCCGAGGACGCGATCTCACAACCGCCTCCGCCGGAAACGGCGCCGATCAAGGCCGAGGGGGGAGTGCCGGGAGCCTCTCTCGTGGAGAAGGCCTTGCCCGCCGCGCGTCCCACCGCGCAACCCCAGTTCACCCTCCCGGAAGTGGTCATCACGGGTGAAAACCAATTGACCATCGGGGCCCAGCGATTGGAACGTCACGAAGACGACGTGACTTTGGGGTCGCGCGAGTTGCGAGGCCTTTCCAGATCGGGTGACGAATTGCCGGGATTGGACAAGGCGCGCACCGGAACGTCGGCCTTGTCGCCTGAGGAGCCCCGCGACACGGCCATGGCCCTCCATTTGGGTGGGGGGATTCCTGAATCGATCGAGGGATGGGCCCTTTTGGGTCACCAATTGAACGGGTTTGGCGGTCTTCTTCACGGCTACGGGGAGAAATGTGGCGGGGAAGATGTCGCGAGCGGCAAAACGGCTTTCGAATCGATGGGTTGGGGCGTGGTGCTTCAAGCCGCGCCCCATCAACGGGTCTCGTTGCGTTTGTCACGGGAATACGCCCGCGATCGGAACGACATGCCGTGGCATTCGACCCGTGAAAACAGGAACCGGATGGATCTGGACGGGGAGGCGCGCTGGAGATTCGCCCCTTCCTGGTGGGCTTCCGCGCGTGGCCGTTTCCTCGACACCCGTTTGGAAGGCGCCGATGGGTCGTTGTCCGGATATGGAAGCGCGCGAGCCCGGGAACGGGAAGGCCGGGTCCGTGTCCAATGGGATGGGTCGGGGCCGTTCGCCCAGGGGATTTGGCTCGAGGCGGGAGGACGAGAGTCCCGGGGTGACTTCATCGTCCCCTTGCTTTCCCGATACGACGTCGCGTGGGGACGCCTGGGCGTCCGGTTCCAACCGACTCGTCGTTTGTCGTTGGAAACCGCGTTCGGCGCTAAAAACATCAGCGGTCGGGACCTTTCGGGCCGGGGAGAGCCCTCGGCGGTCCTGGATTTCACGTTGTCCGAGAACTCGCGGTTGAAATTCCATTGGCGGCGAGAGCTTACCTTGCCGACTTTCCAGGGGATCCGCGGTGAGGCCGCGCACACCTCGGTCCAAGGCGGTCTTCCGGTTCCGGGTTTCGTGAAGGACGATATCGGAGGTGAATGGTCCCGAAGAATGGCGGATCGTGTGACCGTTGTTCTGGGCGGGCGCGGGTGGCGCGAGGAAAACCTTTCCCAGTGGAACGAACCCGCCCTGGACGCCCACCTTCAACAGCTTGAGGTCGTGGGATCGATCCGGGCTTGGGAGGCGCGGATGGGCTTGGACGTTGATTTACCCAAGCGCGGCTACGCGCGAGCGGATTATTTGCTGTCGGAAGGTGAGGACAAGACCGGGGCCGGCAAAAAACTGACCCTGTGGCCGCGCCACACGGGCGTCCTCGCGTTGGGGAGGGACTTTTCGAAGGGTAAAGCTCAATGCACTTTCCAAGCGGCCGCTCGTCGAGAGGGGGCTTCCTCCCGGGAGGCGTCTCTCCCGCCCTACGGGATTCTCGGGTTCGAGTTCCAACGCGTGATGAGCAAGACGTTGACGATTTGGGCCCGTGGGGAAAACCTGACGGGAACGAAATACGAACTGCGCCCGGGGTATCCCGAGCCGAGATTCCACGCCCGAGCGGGGCTGGAATGGGTCTTCTAGCTGTCGTCGGATCGGTGTTCCGGCCGGTGGGCGGAGGTTCGGGCCGTGGAAGCGACGTGGAATTTTGAATGAGGGGTTTTACTAAAGCCGATGGCTGACCGCCGACGGCAGGCGCGACGCGCTAATTGACACGGAGGGTTTTCATGACGCATGATTTTTCGCTGTGGCGGGTGATGATGAACGGCGGCTGGACCATCGGGATCCTTCTCTTGATGTCCGTCCTGGCCTTCGCCATTCTTTTGGACCGCTGGAGGGCTTTCTCCAAGGCTTCCCGGCGCCGGGAAGATCTTATGAAATCCCTGGAGCCCTTTTGGGGAGGGAAGAACCTTTCCGAGTGCGTGACGGCTTGCGATCGGGACGGAAGCCTAGCGGCCCTGGCCGTGGCGGCCGGCGCCAAGGCCAAGCTCGACAAGACGGGTGAGCCCCGTGCGGCGATGGAACGGGAAGCCAAGGTGCGGCTCATGGCGTTAGAGACCCGATTGCCCCTTTTGGGGACTTTGGGAAACTTGGCGCCTTATGTGGGGCTTTTCGGGACCGTCGTGGGCATCATCCGCGCTTTCCGTGATTTGGCCTTGGCCAATGCCGGCGGGGCCGCCGTGGTGTCCCAGGGAATCGCCGAGGCCTTGACGGCCACCGCCACCGGCCTGTTCGTGGCCGTGGTGGCCAGCGCGTCCTTCAACTTGTTCCACGCCCGGTTGGATCGGCTGGCGCGCGAAACCGAGTTGGTCATCGACGAGGCGTCCGAAAAAATCCAGTAACCAGCGGCTGACGGTCCTTGAGGGCGGTTGAAAGAAAACTCATCGGCAGGGATCCTCGGCTCATCCAGTGGGCGTGAAGCGGATGGAGGGAACGGCATGGCGGGAATGACTCGCGGACGCAACAAGCTGATTAC
>CAZSKE010000043.1:8202-10421 GCA_964607325.1 uncultured bacterium
CCTTTACCGATGTGGTGCTGGTGCTTCTGGTCATTTTCATGGTGACCACGCCTTTTCTTTTCCAGGGCGCCTTCCAAGTGAATCTCCCCAAGGTGGCGGCTCCCAACCCCAACCTTCCGGACGCGATCACCGTCAGCATCGCGCCCGGCGGGCGCCTAGCCGTGAACGGGAGCGAAACGGCTTTTGAGGAATTGGGCTCGAAACTATCGGCCCTTTTGAAGATCAATCCCAATTCGACCGTGGTGCTGGAAGCCGATAGCGGGGTTTCCCACGGGACCGTGGTGGGGGTCATGGGACAAGCTTACGCGTCGGGCGTGACAAGGCTCAGTGTCGCGGTCGAGCAAAAGCAAGGGGCGGACGCGGGGGACGCGGCGGTTCCGCCGTCGGAATCCGCTCCCCCGGATAACGCGGGTCAATCCACGACGGTGAACTGACGCTTTTTTCCCAAACCGTTGTTTTGATTTGAGGGGCTTATGGACAAGGAATTCGGAAAATCGATCCTGACCTCGACCGCGCTCCATGTCGTGGTCTTCCTTCTTTTGTTCCATGTCCTGGGCGCCTTCCTGGTCAGCCGCCAGCCGGCGTTCATGGAACTCACCTTGATCGGCGTCAGCTCCCGAGGGGATGGCCGGGGATCCCAGGCCACCCTTCGCGGGGAGATTTCGGGGGCTCCGGCCGCCGCGGACACCGGAAAAGGCGAAGTGTTCTCCAGCCCCAAGGCCGCCTCCGCTCCCGAGGTCAACCCGCCCCCGCCTGACGGGGACGTGGCGATCACGCGACCCACGCCCAAACCCGTCTCGGACGGGAAGGCCGAACGCGCGGCGTACCTCGAGACGCTTCATCGGGACGCGCCCATCGGCATCGCGCCCAAAGGGGACGTGACGGGCCGCATCAAAACCACGGCGGGACTGGGTTACATGGGGGTCACGGGCACACCCGGCGGGCGTGTGGATATCGAGGGGGAGTTGGCGGGTCGCGGCATACACCGCAAGGTCGTGCCGTCTTATCCCGATTGGGCCAAGAAACAAGGCGTGGAAGGCACCATTCAGTACCGCGTGGTTGTCTTGCCCAACGGTTATTTGCGCGATGACGTGCAACTCGACCAAACCTCGGGTTGGCGTGAGCTGGATCGTGTGGCGTATGGAGCCCTTTTGCAATGGGAGTTCGACCCGCTTCCTGCCGAGGCGCCGCAGGTGCTTCAGTCGGGAATCGTGACATTCACCTTCAGTTTCAAAAACCAGCCGTGAAGGCGCGTCTCGTCGCGTCGGTCGTGTTTTTGTCCGTTTTCTATATCGCGTTGCGTCTGGCCGCGCCCGGTATCGTGGCGGGCGATTCTCCCGAACTGGCCACGGCCGCGTTGACGCTCGGGATCCCGCATCCCCCCGGTTATCCTCTCTGGACGCTCCTGGGAAACGCGCTGGGCCGCCTTCAATGGGGATCACCCGCTTTCCGGGTCACGATTCTTTCCGTTTTTTGCCTATCCGCTGTCGCCGCGTTGTTAGGGGCGCTTCTTTCCAGACGCGGGTTCGATGGGAACAAGGGAGTAGCGCTTGGCTTCGGTCTGGCGTATTTCTCCGTCTTGGGGCCTCTCGTCCTGTCCCGGGCCAGCGGCCCCGAAGTTTACGTCTTGCACGACTTGATCGCGGTCGCGCTTTTGTTCCTCGTCTTGAACGCGAATAACCGGTCGTTCGAGGCCTCCTGTTTCCTGGTGGGGTTGGGTTTGGCGCATCACCATTTGTTGTTCCTGCTTTTGCCCGCCTGGGCCTGGGCGTTTCGACATTCCTGGCTGTCCCCGAGCCGCGCGATCCGTGGTTTGACCTTTCTCCTCCTGGGAACGTCCCTCTATCTATGCCTCCCCCTTCGCGCGAAGACCCAGCCTTTCATCAATTGGAGTCACCCATCGGACGCCGGCCAATTTTGGGCCCATCTGACGCGGCGACAATACGGAACCGGTCTTTCGAGCGGCGCGTGGGTGGACGGGTTGTGGAACATGGCCGAATACGCCAGGACGATTTTCATGGAAGGTTGGGGGTTGTTGGCGGTCCTGGCGCTTTTGGGATTATGGTTCCGACGGAGGCACGTCCGGGAGGACATGCCCCTTTTGCTCGGGATTTCCGCGCTGGGGGTCGGATTGCCGATTCTGTTGCGGGTTCGCCCGAATCCCGAGAACAACGAGGTCATCTCGGTTTTCCTCCCGCCCTTGTTGTTTTGGTTGACCC
>CAZSKE010000044.1:0-7992 GCA_964607325.1 uncultured bacterium
CCTCTGCGACAAATTAATGCCCTACGAGTTTAGCAAACTCGCCTCTTCACCAACTTGAGTAAGCATACATGGTGCCGGAACTAGGACTTGAACCCAGAACATTCTCCTTACAAGGGAGCTACTCTACCAATTGAGTTACTGCCCTATAAAATTCCAGCGGGGAATTTTACTTAGTCTCTTTGTGCGTCGTGTGCTTGCGGCACCAGCGGCAATACTTCTTGATTTCAAGCTTGGTCTGGCTTTTCCGCTTGTCGCGCGTGGAATGGTAATTCCGACGCTTGCAGTCGGCGCAGGCCAGGGTAATCTGTTCACGCATCGTATTTCCAGTCCTTCACACGCCCCGCCTTCCGGCGAAGCCGGGCGACAAGGCCGTTGGGTGTTTCGACTATTCCAGGATTTCGGTGACGACGCCAGCGCCCACGGTGTGGCCGCCCTCGCGGATGGCGAAACGAAGCTCTTTCTCCATGGCCACCGGGCAGATCAACTCGATCTCCATCGTGATGTTGTCGCCCGGCATGCACATCTCCACGCCCGTCGGCAGTTTCAACGACCCCGTCACGTCCGTCGTCCGGAAGAAGAACTGGGGCTTGTAGCCCGTGAAGAACGGCGTGTGCCGCCCCCCTTCCTCTTTCGTCAACACGTACACTTCACCCTTGAACTTTTTGTGCGGCGTGATCGACTTCGGTTTCGCCACCACCTGCCCGCGCTCGATGTCCTTCTTCTCGATCCCGCGCAACAGAACCCCGATGTTGTCCCCCGCCTGGGCCTCATCCAGCAGTTTCCGGAACATTTCCACCCCGGTCACCACCGTGTCCCGCGTCGGCTTGATCCCCACGATCTCCACCGCGTCCCCCACCTTCACGCGTCCGCGCTCCACCCGGCCCGTCGCCACCGTCCCGCGGCCCGTGATCGAGAAAACGTCCTCCACCGCCATCAGGAAGTCCTTGTCCACGTCCCGCTTCGGCTCCGGAATGAACGCGTCCACCTCATCCATCAGCTTCTGGATCGAAGGCTCCCCGATCGCGCTCTGGTCGCCTTCCATGCTTTTCACCGCGCTCCCGCGGATGACCGGCGTCTTTTCCCCGGGGTAGTTGTACTTCGTCAGAAGGTCCCGCACTTCCGATTCCACCAGATCGATCAGTTCCGGGTCGTCCACCATGTCGCACTTGTTCAGGAACACCACGATGTACGGAACGCCCACCTGGCGCGCCAGCAGGATGTGCTCCCGCGTCTGCGGCATCGGGCCGTCCGCCGCCGACACCACCAGGATCGCCCCGTCCATCTGCGCCGCGCCCGTCACCATGTTCTTGATGTAGTCCGCGTGACCCGGGCAGTCCACGTGCGCGTAGTGCCGTTTCACCGTCTGGTATTCCACGTGCGACGTGTTGATCGTCACCCCACGCTCGCGCTCTTCCGGCGCGTTGTCGATCTCCCCGTACGCCTTCGCGGTCGCCATGCCCTTCTTCGCCAACACCATCGTGATGGCCGAAGTCAGGCTCGTTTTTCCGTGATCCACGTGCCCGATCGTCCCGATGTTCACGTGCGGCTTCGAACGGACGAATTTTTCCTTCGACATCTCACGCCTCCTCTTTCAATCGGGCCGTGCTCAGCCCTTTGCCTTGGCCACTATCTCGGACATCACCGATTTGGGTGTTTCCTCGTAACGGCTGAACTGCATGGTGTACGTCGCCCGGCCCTGGGTCATGGACCTCAGGCTGGTGGAATACCCGAACATCTCCGACAAAGGCACCTTGCAACGGATGGTTTGCATCTTGCCGCGAAGCATCATGCCTTCGATCTTGCCCCGCTTGGACTGAAGATCGCCCATGACCGGACCCATGTATTCGTCGGGCGTGACGGCTTCGACGTCCATGATGGGTTCCAACAACACTGGATCCGCGCTCTTCATGGCGTCTTTGAAGGCCATGGACGCGGCGATTTTGAAGGCCATTTCCGAGGAATCCACCTCGTGGAAGGACCCGTCCGTGAGCGACACCTTGAAATCCACGACGGGGTAGCCCGCCAAAATGCCGGATTCCTTGGCTTCCTCGATCCCCTTCTGAACCGCGGGGATGTATTCCTTCGGTACCGAGCCGCCCACGATCGCGTTCTTGAACTCGAAACCTTTCCCGGGCTCCAGCGGTTCCATGGTGATGTACACATGGCCATACTGGCCACGGCCACCTGTCTGACGGATGTACTTGCCCTCCGCCTCGACCCTCTTCCGCACGGTCTCGCGGTAGGCGACCTGGGGTTTGCCCACGTTGGCTTGGACGTTGAACTCCCTCATCATGCGATCCACGATGATTTCGAGGTGGAGTTCCCCCATCCCGGAGATGATGGTCTGGCCCGTCTCCTCGTCGGACTTCACGCGGAACGAGGGATCTTCCTCGGCCAGCTTCTGGAGCGCCAAGCCCATCTTTTCCTGGTCCGCCTTCGTCTTGGGTTCGATCGCCACCGAGATCACCGGCTCCGGAAAAACCATCTTCTCGAGCACAATGGGTTTTTTCTCGTCGCACAGGGTGTCGCCCGTCGTGATGGCCTTGATCCCCACCGCCGCGGCGATATCGCCCGCGTAAACCTCTTGGATTTCCTCGCGTTTGTTGGAATGCATCTGAAGGAGCCGGCCCACCCGTTCCCGGCTGCCCTTCGTGGAGTTGTAGATGTAGGACGAACTGGTGACGACGCCGGAATAGACCCGGAAGTAAACCAGTTTTCCCACGTGGGGGTCGGTTTGAATCTTGAACGCCAAGGCGGAAAAAGGCTGGTCGTCGCCCGAAACGCGCTCTTCTTCCGCTCCGGTCTCCGGATTGACGCCCACGATGTGCGGCACATCGATGGGGGCGGGCAAATAGGAAATCACCGCGTCCAATAGGGGTTGAACCCCCTTGTTTTTAAACGCCGAGCCGCACATCACCGGGGTGAACTTGTTCGCCAAAGTGCCCTTCCGGATGCACAGTCGGATCTCTTCCGGCGACAAGTCTTTACCATCCAGGTATTTTTGCATGCAAGCGTCGTCGAATTCGGCGACCGCGTCCACCAGCTGGTGATGATACTCTTGAGCCTGCTTTTTCATGTCCTCGGGTATGGCGCTCTCCTCGAACTTGGCCCCCAGGACCTCTTCCACCCACTTGATCTGCTTCATTTCAACGAGGTCGACGATACCGACAAAGCTCTCCTCGGAGCCCACCGGGAGGCAAAGCGTGTGGGCGTTGGCGTTGAGACGTTTGTGCATGGCGTCGATGGCGCCGAAGTAATCGGCGCCGACCCGGTCCATCTTGTTGACCCAGGCGATGCGAGGAACCCCGTAGCGATCCGCTTGGCGCCAAACCGTCTCGGATTGAGGCTCCACCCCTTCGACGGCCCCGAACACGCCCACCGCTCCGTCGAGAACCCGAAGGGAGCGTTCGACCTCGATGGTGAAATCCACGTGGCCGGGGGTGTCGATGATGTTGATGCGGTGTTGTTTCCAAAAACAAGTGGTGGCGGCCGATTGGATGGTGATACCGCGTTCCTGCTCCTGGGGCATCCAGTCCATGACGGCCGCGCCGTCGTGCACTTCCCCGATTTTGTGCGTGCGGCCCGTGTAATACAGGATCCGTTCGGTCAACGTGGTCTTGCCGGCGTCAATGTGCGCCATGATGCCGATGTTTCTTGTTTTCGCGAGAGAGATCTGTCGTGGCACGTCTTTGTTCCTTTAAAAAACCGTTTACCAGCGGTAATGGGCGAAAGCCTTGTTGGCCTCAGCCATTTTGTGCGTGTCTTCCTTCTTTTTGATGGCCGTCCCCTGATTCTTGAAGGCGTCCATCAGCTCGCCCGCGAGGCGCTCGGACATGGTCTTTTCCTTGCGCGCGCGCGCGGCGATCAAAATCCACCGGATCGCCAGCGAAGTCCTTCGTTCCGGCCTTATTTCGACGGGAACCTGGTAAGTCGCGCCGCCGACACGTCGGGATTTCACCTCAAGCATGGGCTTCACGTTGTCGACGGCCATCTTGAAAAGATTGATGGAAGAATCGGCCTGTCGTTGACCCACCAACTCCATCGCGCCGTAGAAAGCTTGCGCCGCCGGACCCTTCTGGCCGTCCGACATCATGCTGTTGATGAACATGGTGACCAGCGTGCTGTTGTAACGGACATCTGCGGCCTTTTCCCTCTTGCTGGCCGATTTACGACGGGGCATTTCTTTCTCCTCTTCCGAATCTGACCGGTTACTTCTTCACGACTTCCTTTTTTGGCCTCTTGGCGCCGTACTTCGATCTGCCCTGGCGACGATCCGCGACCCCGGCCGAGTCCAACGCGCCGCGAACGATGTGATAGCGGATACCCGGGAGATCCTTCACTCGACCCCCACGAATGAGCACAATCGAGTGTTCCTGCAAATTGTGCCCCACGCCCGGGATATAACAGGTGACTTCCATTCCATTGACCAAACGCACGCGTGCGATCTTCCGCAAGGCGGAATTCGGTTTCTTAGGAGTCATCGTGGCCACTTTGACGCAAACGCCCCGTTTCTGGGGGCTTCGTTTCAAGGCCGGTGACTTGGATTTCTGCCGGGTTTGTTCCCGGCCGAGCCTCACCAACTGGCTCAACGTCGGCATAGCGGTCCTCCGCTCTTCTTTGACGAACTTCGAACGGCAAAAGCTTTCATCGGCCTTTTAAAACAAAAAAAAAGCAAAGACGGTAAGCGCGCCTTTGCTTTCAAGACGAAAATTGACCCACTCCATCCCGCTTGTAAAAAAGCGCGGAAGAATGGGGTTTCGTTAAAGCAAAGACCTCCTCCTGCTCACCCTATGACAAGTGGAAGTCGAAAAAGCCTTGCCAAAAGGAGGTTTTCCAGCCCATGCCCCAGGGCGGGCCGATATAGTACGGGAGCGCTTCTACAAGGGTCAAGCGTTTTTTTGACCCTCAAGACCCTCCTCGCCGCCAAATTCCACTTCATCTAGCACAGACGGCGGAGCCGTGACCCCCACCGGTAGTTCCTCTTCGGGCTCGTCGACCTGCATTTCCAAGCCTTTGTAGATTTGGGACCCCGTCCCGGCCGGGATCAAGTGACCCATGATGACGTTTTCTTTCAATCCGCGCAGATCATCGACCTTGCCCGAAACGGCCGCCTCGGTCAAAACCTTCGTTGTTTCCTGGAACGACGCCGCCGAGATGAAGCTTTCGGTCCCCAAGGAGGCTTTGGTGATCCCCAAGAGGATCGTACGGGCCGTCGCGGTCTTCCCATCCTTCTCGGAAATCTTCTCGTTTTCCTTCAGGAACTTGATGCGATCCACCTGCTGTTTGGGAAGGAACTCGGTGTCCCCGGACTCCTGGATGACCACCTTCCGCATCATTTGACGGACGATCACCTCGATGTGTTTGTCGTTGATCTTGACACCTTGTAGACGGTAAACCTCCTGCACTTTAGACAGGAGATATTCCTGAACGGCGTATTCCCCCTGAACCTCCAAAATATCATGGGGATCGATAGGACCGTCCGTCAACGCGTCACCCGCTCGGACCACGTCGCCCTCGTGGACGTTCAGGTGTTTCCCAAAGGGGATGGCGTATTCCTGCTCGGCGAGCTTCTTGCTGTCGTTGTTGGTGATGACGAGTTTTTGGACGCCCTTGGAGGCTCCCAAGAGCTTGACCGTGCCGGAGATCTTCGCCACCACGGCGGCGCTTTTGGGGCGACGGGCTTCGAACAACTCGGCCACGCGCGGCAGACCGCCGGTGATGTCCCGCGTCTTGGAGGTTTCCCTCGGCAAACGCGCCAAGACATCGCCCCCCAACACATTTTGCCCCTCTTCCACGGAGAGCATGGCGCCCGTGGGAAGGTGGTAGTTCTTGATCAATTCCCCGGTTTCGGGATCCACGATCACGCAACGAGGGGAGAAATTATCGTCTTTGTACTCGATGATGTGGCGTTCCTTCAGCCCCGTCTCCTCATCGATCTCTTCCTTCATCGTGACGCCCTTGACAATATCCTGCATTTTCACGACACCGCTCACTTCGGTGAAAATGGGGACCTTGTACAAATCCCAAGCCGCGAGAAGCTGTCCTTCCTTCACGCGTTCGTCCTCGCGCGCCTTGAGAACCGCGCCGAAGGGGATGATGTAATGCTCCACCGCTCGACCCTTGTCGTCGTACACGGAGATCTCACCGTTACGATTGAGAACCACCAACTCTTTGTTCCTGTTTTCCACCACGCGCAGGTTATGGAAGCGAACGCGTCCAGGCTTGCGGGCCTCGGCTTTGGACTGTTCCAGGGCGCGGGAAGCCGTGCCTCCCACGTGGAATGTCCGGAGGGTCAGCTGGGTGCCTGGCTCGCCGATGGACTGGGCCGCGATGATACCGACCGCTTCCCCTTCCTGCACGAGCAGGTTGTTGGCCAGGCTCACGCCGTAGCACTTGGCGCACACGCCACGCTCCAGTTCGCAAGTCAGGACGGAACGGATACGGATCTGCTCGATCCCGGCTTCCTCGAGTTTCTGGGCGATCTCCTCCGTGATGAGCTGGCCGCTCTTGACGATGACCTCGGCGGTCAAAAGATTGGCCACGTTGTCCAACACCACCCGGCCCACGATACGGTCTTTCATGGGTTCCACGACGTCGAGGCCCTCTTTAATGGACCCGGCACGGATACCGTTGGTGGTTCCACAGTCCTGGGTGTTGATAATGACTTCTTGGGCCACATCCACGAGGCGGCGCGTGAGATATCCGGCGTCGGCCGTCTTCAAGGCCGTGTCCGCCAGGCCCTTCCGGGCGCCGTGGGTGGAAATGAAGTACTCCAAGGCCGTCAACCCCTCGCGGAAATTGGCGGTGATCGGGGATTCGATGATTTCGCCGATCGAACCCGTGATTTTCTGGATCGGCTTGGCCATGAGGCCGCGCATGCCGGCCAACTGACGGATCTGCATCTTCGATCCGCGCGCGCCGGAATCCGCCATGATGAAGATGGGGTTGAAACCTTGTCGATCCTGCTGTAACCCGCTGAACATGACATCGGCGATCTGGTCCGTCGTGCGGGTCCAGATGTCGATGACCTTGTTGTAGCGCTCGCCTCCGGTGATGATGCCCTTCTTGTACTGGTTCTCGATGTCCGTCACTTCCTTGTACGAACGCCTCAGGATTTCAGGCTTGGTCACGGGAACTTTCATGTCGTCGATCGAAACCGTGATGCCCCCCAACGTGGCGTTGCGGAAGCCCATTTCCTTCATGTTATCGAGGAACCTCACCGTGACGTCCGTGCCGAGCTTCTCGTAGCAAAGGGCCACGAGGTCTCCCATTTCCTTCTTGGTCAGGAGCCTGTTCACGTACGGCAATCCCTCGGGCAGGATCTGGTTGAACAGAACGCGGCCCACGGTGGTGTCGACGCGCTTCCCGTTCATTCGAACGGTGATTTTCGCGTGTTTGGCCACTTCTTGGGCGTTGAACGCGATCATGACCTCGTCGGGACTTGAAAACACGCGCCCTTCGCCCTTCACGCCGGGGCGTTCCTTGGTCAAGTAATAGCAACCCAGCACGATATCCTGGGTGGGGGTGACGATCGGCCGGCCGTTGGAGGTGGAGTTGATGTTGTTGGTCGAAAGCATCAACAGCTTGGCTTCCAGCTGGGATTCGCTGGAAAGCGGCACGTGAACCGCCATCTGGTCGCCGTCGAAGTCCGCGTTGAAAGCCGTGCAAACGAGGGGATGGATCTGGATCGCCTTGCCCTCGATCAAAACAGGTTGAAAAGCCTGAATGCCCTGCCGATGGAGGGTCGGGGCGCGGTTCAAGAGAACGCAATGGTCCTGGATGACCTCCGCCAGGATATCCCACACCTCTGGCTTGACTCTCTCCACCATTTTACGAGCGCTCTTGATCGTATGGACGTAGCCACGATCCTCGAGTTTCTTGATGATGAAAGGCTTGAAGAGCTCCAGCGCCATGATCTTCGGCAGTCCGCATTGGAACATGCGGAGTTCGGGACCCACCACGATGACGGAACGCCCCGAATAATCCACGCGC